>JAEYQZ010000165.1 GCA_023409695.1 Methanobacteriota archaeon
TTCGACTGCGCCCCTTGCCTTATCTGCTATTTCTTCATCAACAGTTACTATGAATTCTTCATTTACAAGGGCATTTTTGACCTTTTCAAGGGTATGAAGTTTCATAGTTTTACATATAGCTTCAGATAAAGCCGGAATAATTGTTTTATCAGGGTTTTCCCTTCTTAAACGGGTTACAAGGTCCACTTCAGTACCAATTATAAATGTTTTCTTTGGGGATTCTGCAACATGCTTAAGCATGCCCCCTGTACTTAAAACATAATCTGCGAATTTCTGAATTTCAGGGTCACATTCTGGATGCACTAAAATATCAGCATCAGGATATTTTTCCCTTGAAAAGAAGATATCTCCAGTAGTAAACATCTTATGGACGTAGCAGTGTCCACCTTCAGGTATTGTAATTATTTCCTTGTCAGTTTGCTGGGAAGTATACCATGCAAGGTTCATATCTGGCCCAAAGAGTACTGTATCTTCATCAAGACTGTTTACGATTTTAACGGCGTTTGATGATGTACAGAGTGTGTCTGCTTCTGCTTTTGCTTCTGCAAGTGTGTTAACATATAAAACTACTGCTGCCCCAGGATGTCTTTCTTTTGCTTTTCTTACTTCCTCTGCAGGGAGCATGTGTGCCATTGGACATTCTGCTTGAGGGTCAGGAATTACTATCTTTTTATCAGGGTTAAGTATAGCTGCTGTTTCAGCCATGAAGTCAACGCCGCAGAATACTACAAGGTCTTTTCCTTCAATCTCTGATGCTTTTATGCAGAGCTCAAGTGAATCCCCCATAAAATCTGCAATTTCCTGTATATCTCCTGTTTGATAATTATGAGCTAAGATTATTGCATTTTTCTCTTCTTTAAGTTTTATAATTTCCTTTTGTAAATCATTCAGCATGAAAATCGCCTTCGAGTAATATTAATTAAAATTAGTATAAAATACAGTAATTTTGAATATAATATAATTATAAATAGTATCTGTTTCATCCAATAAATACTTAAATCTTATTATTCATGACTTAATACTGTTTGGATACTGGCCAGCATCACCATATAACCTCATAATTTCCGCATGTACATAATAAACAGTTTATTTAATAAGTATTCCAATTATTATAGCTAATTATTTGATTATTTATATAAAAAATTAAATATGAAAATTAATTGAAAAAAATAAAGATTATTTGAAGCTTCAAATTACACTTCATCTATTTTTGCACCTAACAGCGCATAGCTGCACGGGCATTCCCTTTTATCAGGAGTTTTTGCTATAGCGTCCGATATTAACTTAACTAAATTCTCCTTCTGCCCTTCCACTACCTCAAATACTTCATCTATTGTCAGCTTGGTTGGAGATATGGATGCCGCATAATTTGATACCATGCAAATACTTGCATAGCATATTTCAAGTTCTCTTGCAAGTATAGCTTCAGGTATTCCTGTCATTCCAACAACACTACCGCCTAATTGTTTAAACATTGCTATTTCAGCAGCGGTTTCAAATCTTGGCCCTTCAGTACACACGTAGACCCCATTTGGGACAACTTCACCTGATGATATTAAATTATTCCTTAAATCATGACAATATGGTTCTGTAATGTCTATATGTACTGTTTTAGTATCATAAAATGTGAAAGCTCTTGTTTTTGTAAAATCAATGAAATCATGAGGTATTAAAAAATCACCAGGTTTAACAGATAAATCCAGAGATCCAACAGCGTTAGTTGCTATTATCCTTTCAACGCCAATTTTTTTCATTGCATAAATATTTGCCCTGTAATTAATCATATGGGGAGGATTTGCATGTCCTTTTGCATGTCTTGGCATAAATGCAATATTTTTACCATGTAATTTGAATATGCTGATCTCTGGAGATTCACCATAAGGTGTTTCTATAATCTTAGTTTCAACGTCTTTTCCCATTTCAACGATTTCGTATATTCCTGTGCCGCCAATTATTCCTATCATGTTCTCAACTTTTTCTATGATAGTTAATTGTTCTGGATACAATAATAAATAGATATGCCTTATCCTGTAAAATAAAAAAATTATAGATTTTATCCATTTAATATGGTTTAATCTGCTCGTAATATATTTTAAAATTAGTTTTATGTTTATTAATGAAATTAGAAAATTTCTCTTTTGAAATCTGGTTTGAATGCATTAATGGACAGTAAACTGTAAATGAAATGGTTGTGGTATCCATATCAATATTATAAATAACATCAATTTTAACGTTCTCATTTTTAATACGGAAATCATGCTTGTTTAAATGTACTTCAACTGCTTCACATTCTTTCTCACTTAACATGTCTTCTGAAAAAATCAACTGGAAATCCCTAGATATATCTTTCCCTCTACCAATTTTTTCTATGTCAAATTCCTTAAATCCCTCAAACTTTAACATAGTCAACCCTCATTAAATATTGAAAAATAGATTCATATTACTATTTTATCTTTAATTAACTAGTTATTTATAATCTTTAAAAAATCGCCAGCATGTTAGAAAAATATCCTCTGTTTTTTAGCTTCCAATTTGTTTACCGCATCCTGGAGGTTGTTTGCTGAAATCTGTTCCTGTTTATTAAAAGTTCGCAGTGCGTCAGCTAACTTTCTAAGATCTCCAGCAGCAGCATTACTATCTCCCTTCCTTAAATCCTGCGCTAATTTGTTCATTAAGGGATCCATATTGTTTAATGTATTTACTATTTCATCACTGTATGCAGATTTTAAACTGGAGGCAACATCTCCACTTAAAAGCAGATCATATCCTAAAGCCATGTCTTTAGTAGCAGTAATATTCTGTTTAAGTTCATTTAACGTGTTATTTATAGACTGCATACCCTGACCATTTTCCAGATCATTGGCCTGTTTTTGCCGCTGACTTAAAGGAATATTATTAAGCAGTGATAAATTTTCAATTCTATCCGCCTGCCTTTCAAGGCTTGCTATTTCAGCATCATAAGTTCCAGATTCGTTGATGGTTTTAATTTCATCCTTTAAAAGCTCAATATCTTTAGGCATCAAATAAATGGTTGCATAGGTATAATAACTACCATATGCTCCTAAAACTACAATTATAGCTGCAAGTATAACTATTAACCTTTTATTCATGTATTGGCACCTTTAAATTTTATAATTAACCAAAAAGACCCAATTTTCTATATAAAGAGCAAATATTTTATCTATTACTGCTTTTATTATTGTATATTATTAAATTATTAATTATTTATAGTTATGAGTAGTACAAAAATCGTATCAAAAATAAAAAGAGAGCCTGAAAACAAATTATGCTGTTTTAGACTATTTATCCAGTGAATAATGAAATAAAATTAAATGAATTTTATTTATAAAAAAATAATAAGGGAATTATCCTTTTGCAACACCAAGAGGAATCATTTTTCCAACCATTCGGGATATTCCTGCATCATGGGATGTTTTTACAACTGCATCTACATCTTTATATGCTCCAGGAGCTTCTTCTGCCACTACAGGCATTGAAGTAGCCCTTATTATAATTCCTCTATTTTCCAGGACTTTTTGGACTTCTTCACCACGATATTCTTTCTTAGCTCCAGCTCTGCTCATTTTACGTCCAGCACCGTGTGCAGAAGAAC
>JAEYQZ010000184.1 GCA_023409695.1 Methanobacteriota archaeon
CTATGAAACCTTCTACTTTAGCGATTCCGTCTCCATCTCTTCCCATATCTTCTATTTTAACATCGTATTCTTCTCCTTCGTTTACAGGAGCAGAATTTCCTCTATTATCTCTTCCGTAATTATTTCCGTACAATTTTTCACGTCCTTATTATATCCTAAAAAATAGGATAATAACTCTTTATTTTAGATACTATATAAAATGATGTATTCAAAAGAAGGAAAGAAATAAATCAATTTATTCTTAAAAAAGCTTAATTTTAGCTTTTTTTCATACGAATCACATAATAAGCCGTTAATGACTCTTAAACATGTAAATGCCATCCATCTAAATGATATTTGGTAATATGGTTCTTTATCTTAATAATATTAATTAATTATATTCTGAATTCACCCTCAAAATAATAAATCTAATATTTTGATAATGAATTGTTTAAAAATAATTAGGTGTAACTGATATCTTAACAATTCCAACCATATCCATTCTATATTTTTAAAATAATATAACTGAAAAATGAGTTAAAATTCCTCTTTGTTTACTTTAAAATAAATTTGAACATAATTAAAAAAAAATAGTTTAAATTAAAAATCAAATCTTATTCTATTTCCAGAGAGAACGAATCCTGGAACAAATCTTTAACTATCTGTAAATCCTGTTCATCTAGTCTAGTTATTGCCCCATCACTGGTATTTCTGAAGTAATAATCAGCGTCTACTATTTGCCCGCTGTTATCTATGTACAGGTAAAGCCCGTCTACGAAATCTTCAGGGTTATCCGACGGAAGGAATATTTCAAGTCTTATAAGTATTTCAGATCCCTGAATACTTTCATGTAATTCATCTCGTTTAGCATCATCTTGTAGAGCTTCTTTAAACCATGCTATTCTAGATTTAAGCTCCTGTCCTACTTTTTCAGTATACAATTCATCACTGGGTTCCATAACAACACCTTGTTTTTATATTAATAATTATATCTGTTTTTTTATTATATACCATTTGTTCTTTTCTAAATTATCTAAAGTATTTAGAGTCACGCTCATGTCCATTATCATGTGCATCGTTTACACTTCATTAATATGTTGGTTAATTTAAGTTGAACTTGTTTTAAAAAAATTCCATTTATTTAATCAAAAATTACATAATAATTTAAATAATAATATTTGCACAATACTCCAGACATGAGCGAAAGTTAAATTTATTGTATTTTAAATGTTATAGGTTAAAATAGTTAGTTATAATTCTTATAAATTTCTGCAGGCCTAATTTAGATAGTATCCATATTTAACTCCAGAATATAGTGAGGTATATCCACAACCATGTCCACTTTGTCTATTATTACGCTATCACCTGTTGCAACTATGCAGTCTTTAAGATTGGATAACCTTATAATTTCAGTATCAACCATTTTTGATAGACAAACATTTCCCTGAATGTTATATTCTTTCATAATCTTTTTTGTAAGACCCGCAAGCTTACCGCTGAAACTTACAGGGCTATCAAAGAAAAAACATGTGTATGATGGATCGTATGCACTTATCAAAGCTAAAATTTTGTTAAGTGCAGCTTCGGTGGCATTATTAAGTTTATATTTTCCAAAAACAGCGTTTAAATCTCTTATAACTCCATCATCACATAGAACGATGGAATCATAATCTTCATTGTACAGGCTTTCAACTGTAATAAGAACGTTGTAGCCATCTACTAAAAGAAGCTGGCCTTCTATTTTAGAAATATCAATGATCTTTCCCTGCCGCTCTTTTGATATCGAATCAGGAAAAATAGATCTTGCAAGATAATTTCTCTCATCTTTATTTAATAGATATTTATTTGCAACAAATTGCAGAGCGCCTTTCTTTCTATAACCCCTGTTAAGAAGAAATCTCAGATCATATGCTGCTTCCCTAAGTTTGTTTTTTTCAATCTGCATAATCATTAAAAAAAAATAGTAATGGATATATTAAATTTTCAGCCTTTTCTTTTTGCCACTATGATAGGCACCCTGTCAGATGCATCTTCTGCACGGTCTGCTATATTACCTATTTTTTCTGCAATATTTTTAAGTTCCATGAACTTTAAAATGCTGATTTTTTCAGATCTATAGGCTTCATAAAGTCTGCTGATTATCCTTCTTTCCACTACATCTCCTTCATCTTCTTTTTCTTCGATATCATGTGTCTTGGAGAGTGCAGCCCCTAAATCAACATCAAGCATTTTTATACAGTCCCTGAGTAATGCAACTGTATCACAGGACGCTTTAACAAGCTCTATGAAATCTTCCCTAAATGACTCAGGAAAGGTTATTTTTCCTAAAGATATGGAATATGCAGTTGATTGAACCGCATCAGCAACTGAATCTACCTGTTCTGCAAGATTTATTCTGTCTTCCCTATCAAACGGCAGGAAAGCACCTTTGAAAAATTCAATTTCCATTTTTCTCCGGATATCATCTGCTTCCTTTTCAATTCGGGTTATTTCTTTAACTTCACCATCCATAGAATCAAAATCATGTTTATAATAATGTTCCATGACGTCTATAAGCTTATAAACAGACTGATAAACCAGTTCAACATGTAATTTGGAAAGTTTCTCAACTTCAGTTTCTTTACCGAAAAATTTCTTCATTTTTATCCCTTTATAATTTAATCATGGCGTTAATGGGATAATTATTAGATTAAATGATGGAGAAGTCGAATTGCGTCCAGTAATCCATGTGCGTATGTTGCACATCCAAAGGAAGTTATGTAATCCTGTTTCTCTAGATAATATTTTGTATCTTCAAAGTAGCTTCTGGCTCTTTCAATTATCTCATTTTCATTATCATCTATTTTTATTGATTCTATTTCTTTTATATTTTTTGTAAATAATTCAATATCTTTTTCAATACGTTGGATAGTGCTTTTTTCATCGTACATGATATCTATCCCCTATTATCTCATTTCTCCTGCTTTAGCTGCTTCCATGCATGGTATACTCTTTGTAAAACAGTGAAATATCCAAGCACCATTATTAAAATTACAGCAATTACTAAGAAATAATTTGAACCCATTATAACGCTTAAAAATGCACCAATTACCAGAATAACAAGACGTTCTGCCCTTTCGGCTATACCAACACTGCCGCTGATTCCTTCTACTTCTATCCTGGCTCTTACATAACTCACGCTTAAAGATGCATGTATCGCTAAAACTCCAATAAGCCAGCTTACAGTGCCGCTGTATATTATACCAATCAAAATAAAAGCATCTGCAAACCTATCAACAGTTGAATCCAGTATACCCCCAAAAGGTGTTTCAGCAGCATGATTCCTTGCAACTGCCCCATCAATTACATCGGCCAGACCGCTGAGAAGTATAAAAATTCCACCAAGCAGTAAATCGCCACGTGCAAACATATATGCAGCTAAAAGACTTATTAAAAGTCCTATTATAGTGAGAATATTTGGATTTATTTTGATGCGTTTTGCAATTGGGTCTATGAATAATTTAAGCTGTGGTCGTAATCTATTAAGCATAGTGGTTAATTATTTAATTCCTAAAGATAAAAGTTTGGATAGAACAAACAGTCAAACTACAAAGTTACATGAATTCAAAATTACATAATAAAAGACCTAACAAAAACTAGTATAATAACTGCCCAAGTTAAGATAATTCTATCAATTAACTGTTTAAATCGCTTAAATACAGTGGATGATTAAATGAAAATATTCAAAATCAATGCAAATAATCCGGAAAAAGACAAAATTAAAGATGCAGTTACTATTTTAAAAAGAGGAGGCCTAATAGTTTACCCTACAGACACAGTTTATGGCATTGGTGCAAGTATATTCAACAAAGAAGCCGTCCAAAAAGTATATGATGTTAAAGAAAGGTCACTATTTAAACCAGTATCTGCA
>JAEYQZ010000033.1 GCA_023409695.1 Methanobacteriota archaeon
AAATTATGGCAGGATTTAATAGGGGAGCTGCAGTACTTATAAGCATAATGGTTGGTCTTATTATTTTACCATTTATTGGAATTAAAGGCCTATTTTCTATTATACTAATTGGTTTTCTTGCAAATTACCTCACTGTAGATAATCAAAGGAGTTATATGGTTGGAGCAGTTGCTGGAGGAATAATTGGCCTTATTGTCTTTATTTACGGCTTTTTTGTTTCACCAGTACTTCCTGATCTTCCAAGCCTATCCAGTTCTAAAATGTTTAAATTAGAATTGGGAGGATTATTTACTTTAATAATGGGATTTTTAGTTTTAGTTATAGCCTGTACAGGATTTGGAACCATAGGTGGAGCAGTAGTACAAAAACTTTTCAAAAAGAAACCTAAAACTGAAAGATACACTAAAACTGAAAGATACGAAAAAAGGGATAAACCTCAAAAAAGCTTTAATGACTATTTAAAATTAATTTTAAATAAAAACAAAGGCCAAAAAAGCTTTAATAATAGATCAGGAAGGTCTTTAAGTAGAAATAAAAACCAGAGAAGGTTTAATAATAAACCAAGAAGAAATTTAAAAAAGAAATAACTATCAGGGAATATACATATATCATTATAACTCATTTGAAGGATATTAAAATGAAAGCTATAGTTGTAGGATCAGGTGCAGGTGGAGGAATCATTGCAAAAGAACTTGCTAAATCAGGTATTTCAGTCACTGTAATTGAAAAAGGCCCATCTGTTAGCACTAAAAAAGCATATAAACATTACAACGTATTGAATGTAGGGACAGAAGTGTCAAGTACCGTCTGTTTAGGAGGTACTACTCTTGTAACAGCAGGAAACGCTGTGAGGGCCTGTGAAGAATCTTTTAAAAAATTAGGAATTGATTTAAGCAGTGAATTTGAAGAAATAGAAGATGAACTGTGTATAAATACTCTTCCAGACTCACATTTTGGAGAAGGAACCAAAAGAATAATGGATGCTGCCAGATCTCTGGGCCTGGAAATTCAAAAAATGCCCAAATTCATATACCCTGATTTATGTAAACCCTGCGGCAAGTGTTTTTTTGGCTGTCCAAGGGAAGCTAAATGGACCAGTATTAAATATATCAAAGAAGCTGAAGAATACGGCGCAAAAATCGTAGGAAATACCCCTGTTACGGATATTATTGTCGCAGATGGAAAAGTAAAGGGTGTAAAAAGTAATGATGAGATATTTGAAGCTGATATTGTAATTTTATCAGCCGGTGCAATACAAACACCTCGATTACTGCAGAAGATAGGCATAGATGCAGGTAACAACCTCTTTGTTGATACATTTGTTACAGTTGGAGGAATACTTAAAAATATAAAGTACAACAAGGAAGTAACAATGAATGCCCTTATAAAATTAGACAATATTATTTTAGGCCCTCATTTTTCAGAAATTTTAGTAAACAAACTCAAAAAATATAAAGCTCGTAAAAAAGACATCCTGGGGCTTATGATTAAAATAAAAGACGAACCTTCGGGTAAAGTTACACAGGATGATGTGATAAAATTCAACACTGCAGAAGATGTTGCTCTTTTAGCACGCGGAACCGCTATTGCCGGTGCCATATTAACTGAAGCAGGTGTAATTCCAGAAACACTTGTATCAACTTATGCAAGAGGAGCACACCCCGGTGGAACTGCTGCAATTGGAGATATTGTTGATACAGATCTGCAGACAGAAGTAGAAGGTCTCTATGTTGCAGATGCGAGTGTTTTCCCTGAAGCTCCTGGTGCACCACCTGTTGTTACTATTCTTGCACTTTCAAAAAGGCTTGCAAAACATATAGTTAATAAATAGTTTTATTTTTTAAATTAAGCTATTTTTTATTCTTATTTTCAAAATCCACTTAATTAGTTGTCTGAACTAAAAATGTATGAATTAAGAAATAATGATAATTTTCTAAATTTAAGCATGTTCTAATTTCTTTGTTCTATAAATAATCAATCCCCCTATTACAAAGTTAACAATTGCAACTATAATTAGTTCAATCCCTTGAGCTGCACTTACTGTAAATCCAGTATTAAAACCTGCTGCATTCAATAACTCTATCGCCCCTAAAATCCACAAAATAATTCCAAGCACGTATATAACCATAAAACTTTTAGATAGATAAATCAATACTGCAAAGAGAATGAATATAACTCCAAATACAGTGGATGAAAATTCGAGGCTCAAGATTCCCCATATTGCCACAATAATAGTAAGTCTCTTAATCCATTTTTGTCTATTTTCATCAACTGGTTTTTCATTCAAAATAATACCTCCTTTATACTAGTAAAGATAACAATAACTTCTAATAGCTAAAAAGCCTACTAACTATCTAATCCTGCTTTGAAAGTTGTTTTTTATTACTGTAGCGAAGATATCCCTTGAATAACTCCCCTATAATAAAAAGTAGTATTGCTGGGATGAAACATATGCCCCATTGGTACGCATCAAGTGAAACAGTACCAAAGATCTCATGAAAAACCCTTGTTTCTGTAATAATGATTGTACCTAATAAAATCCAGAGGTATGCATAAAGAAGCCGGGTGTTTGAAAATGTAGCGCTTTGAAATGCAGTATCTTTAGGAAATCGGAGATTTAGGGCAAGGAATATATTCATCAATGATATTGATACAAGTCCCATAGTCTGACCGATTTGCATGGAACCATAGGATATCTGCCCTATATGATACACATAGAGCGATGTAGCTGCCATGAACGCCCCTGCAATAAATAATCTAATATACATTCCTTTTGAAATGATCTCTTCATCATGTTTTCGAGGTTTACGAGTCATAATACCTGGCGATGCCATATCGAGCCCAAACATTACACCAATCGGTGCTACAACGAGCATATGAACCCATAATACTTGACCTGGTGTAAAAAGTGCCGTACCGGCAATGGCAAATATTGAAGACCCTAAAAATGCCAGTATGAACATGAACATGTTGGCAATCTGGATTCTGAGAAACTTCTGCAGGTTATCATAAATCTTTCGCCCTTCTTCTATGGCAGTTACAATGGTTTTGAAGTTGTCATCAACAAGGATCATCTTGGCTGCCCCTTTGGCAACATCAGTGCCTGTAATACCCATTGCAATACCAATATCTGCTGTTTTAATGGATGGAGCATCATTTACACCGTCACCGGTCATGGCCACTATATTACCTTTCTTTTTAAGAGTTTTCACCAATCGAACCTTATGTTCTGGTGCAACCCTTGCAAGAACTCCAATTTCATCGATTTGATTTAGAGCTTCCCCTTCACTTAGTGCTGCAAATTCTGCACCAGTGATAGTCCTTCCATCAATACCAAGTTCCCTACCGATAGCCTCAGCTGTAACTGCATGGTCTCCCGTAATCATCCGGACCCTGACACCAGCCTGTTTTGCCTTTCTAATAGCATCCTTTGCTTCTGCACGTGGAGGATCAACTTCCCCAATAAGTGCAGTCATTGTAAGCCCCTTCATGAGCGGCATCAAATCTGCATCAGGATCAAAGGAAGAAGGTTCAAAATCTTTCTGTGCAAGGGCAAGAACCCGTAATCCTTCGCTTGCTATTCTTTCATTTTCTTCCTCAATTTTTTTCCTGTCATCTGCACTTAAATTACTGGCCGATCCACCAGGCATTAATCCATAAGCAGACATTTCAAGGATAACATCAGGAGCTCCTTTGATATATGCTCGGATAACTGGCATACCTTCTCGAGTTTTCATTTTATGGAATGTTGCCATGAATTTATATTCAGAATCAAATGGAATGCTTGCAATTCGGGGATTATTCTTCCGGAACTCCCTGACGTTCAAGCCACCTTTTTCAGCAAGTACATAAAGAGCAGCCTCAGTCGGATCTCCCACTACTTCTCCATCCTTGATATCTGTGTCAATACAAAGAGCACATGGAAAAAGGACATAATCAAGATTCTCCTTTGGATCCCCTTCTGTTCTCTTTATCTTTCCATCGAAACTGTATCCTTCCCCAGAAACTGTATATCGATGTTGCGCTGTTGAAATATTCCGTACGGTCATCTGGTTCATGGTAAGTGTTCCAGTCTTGTCTGAACTGATTGCTGAAGTAGATCCAAGTGTTTCTACCGCAGGCAGGTTCTTGATGATAGCATTCTTCTTAGCCATCGCTACCATCCCCATGGCCAAGATAGTGGTTACAACAGCAGGCAGGGCATCTGGAATGGAACCAATTGCTAGAGATATACCTATATTAAACAGGTTTGTGAAGGATCCTCCCTGAGAAAGTCCAATTATTAGAATACATATAAATGCGAGCACTGCCACCCCTATAATAAAAAGAGTGACCCTATCAATCTGCTGCATGAGTGGAGTTTTTCCCGCTTTATGTTCCCTGAGCATGGTGGCTATATGCCCCACTTCTGAGTTCATGCCTGTCTGAGTAACTAGAAGTTCCCCATGGCCTCGTGTCACGTTGGTGTTCATAAAAGCCATGTTAACCCTATCACCAAGTGGAATATCCTTTTTGGTGATCACATCTGTGTTTTTGTCAACGGCCATACTTTCCCCGGTAAGGGCAGCCTCCTCCACCTGGAGGTTTGCAGCAGAAATAATCCTACCGTCAGCAGGGACTCGATCACCTGCATCTAAAATTACTATATCTCCAGGTACAATTTTTTCGGCTTCAATTTGGGTGACAGCACCATCCCGCCGCACTTTGGAAACGACTTTCATCATTTTATTAAGTTCAGCAACGCTTTTGGAAGCCTTGGCCTCCTGGCGATATCCCAGATTAGCTATGAAAACTGTTAGAAGAATAAGGAGTACAAAAGTTCTCAGCTCACCAATTAAAAGACCTACTACAGCTGCAATAACGAGGACTATCTGCATGTAAGCCTTGTACTGTTCTAACCATTTTCTCCACGTGGGTTTTTCTTTTTCCTCCTCAAGTACATTGGGTCCGTAGTTCTTTAAACGGTTAGATGCTTCCGTAGAGCTAAGCCCTTGTTCGGGTGAAACTTCCAGCTTTTTTGCAGCTTCTTCATTACTTAATATGTACCATTCATCTTCAATACCCGAAGATTGTGATGGTGAATTAGACATATTTTTGGCTCCTTTCAAATACGCTGGCCTTACCAACTGGAATTAATTACTTACTAAATTTTTCCCATTATATTAATTAATAATATATAAAAATATATTAATATAATTTGTGAAGAATTAAACTCACTAATGGTTTGTTAATTTAGATATTAATGAGTTTTTTTACAAAAAAGTCAATTATATGAATTTATAGGATTATAAAGAAAAAATAAACTTTATTTTTTAATATTAACTATTAAATATACCTTTATATTAAAAATATTTAATTTTTACGTGGGAAATAGGTTCCTATGATATAAATTTAAAATAAGAAAATGCATAGGCATTTCATTTCTCCAAAATAGATAAGAAAAAAATCCTAACGGCTAATTTTTAAGTTCCTATGATATAAATTCAAATACAAGTTAAAAAATGCCTTTCATTAAAACAGATAATATAAATTCTTATTTCAAGCAGTTTTTAATTATAATATAAATATACTGATTAAATACTAAAGCAAATGGATGTTCTGGTTAAATAAATTTATTCAATATTTTCACTTATTTTAAACAGTATTTCTTTAAATGTTTCTATTTCTTCATCACTAAGACCGTTTAACATTTTTTTAGTGATTTCTAAATTTTCTTTATCAATATCCACCAGTAATTTTTTACCTTTGGGAGTTAATTCAATTAAAAGTTTTCTACGGTCTTTTTCTCCTACCTTCCTGTTTACGAACCCTTTATCTAACAGCCTATCAATGGTTCTTGTTGGAGTACTTACTGCAACACCCAGTGTTTCAGCAATCTGTTTCATAGTTTTAGGTTCATCAGGCCCTATTGCATAAATTGCACTTGCCTCAGCTATAGTTAAATTTTTATAAATTTTTAACAGGGTTTCTTGGCTTGCTTTACTCAGTTTATTGTTTATTACATCAAAAAGAGCTGTAACTGTCCTTATATCGTCATCATTCATAGTTGGTTTTCTATTGTTTTGGTAATATAAATATTCCGATAGCTATATATTCCGATAAGTATATATTATAGTTATCAAATATTATGTGTTACAGATAGTTTGATATGCGTAATATTTAAGGGGTTAAATTATGAATTCATTTGAAGATTTAAAAGAAACAGCACAAAATTTTATTGGCTTACTGCTTGCAGGTGATTTTACATCCGCCGTCAGTAAATTCGATGACCAGATGAAAATTGCCTTAAATGAGGCCAAATTACAAGAAACATGGATAAATGCAATAGGAGAAGCAGGAGCTCTACTACAGCTAAATACACCGAGTACAGCTGAAGTGGAAGGTTACAGGATTGTTACTATCCCCTGCAATTTTCAAAGATCTATAATTAATGTACAGATGGCTTTTAACAAAGAGGGTCAGATCAGCGGGTTAAACTTTATTCCAACAAGTATGGAGTACCATACACCTGACTATGTTGAAAAATCAACCTTTCATGAGGTTGATGTGACCATTGGTGAGGGAAAATGGGCACTGCCTGGAACTTTGACAGTACCTGAAGGTTCTGGACCTTTCCCATGCTTAGTACTAGTACATGGTTCCGGTCCAAATGATAGGGATGAAACAATTGGCCCCAACAAGATATTTAAAGATATGGCATGGGGTTTAGCTTCAAAAGGTATTGCGGTGCTTCGATATGATAAAAGAACTTTCAAACATGTTAAACAGTTAACACCAGACCTGGTGGATGAAATGACTGCTAAAGAAGAAGTAATAGACGATGCACTACTTGCCGCTGATCTAATGCGCAAAACAGAAGGCATAGACCCTAAACGTGTATTTCTACTTGGGCACAGCCTGGGAGCGACACTTGCTCCACGTATAGCTCAACAGAATAATGAATTAGCAGGAATAATAATCATGGCCGGCATGACTCGTTCAATAGAAGAAGCAATTTTAGACCAGTTTACCTACCTGTATAGTTTAGATGGTAATATAACTGAACAGCAAAAGGCAGAACTTGATGATTTAAAAAATAAAGTGGAGAAATTAAAGGACCCCGAATTTATAGAAAACGTTTCAAGGCAGGACTTACCTTTAGCAATGCCTGTTGCTTACTGGAAAGATTTGCACAACTATGATCCAGTAGATACTGTTAAAAAATTAAATACATCTATTTTAGTTCTTCAAGGCGGGCGTGATTATCAGGTTCTGGAATCTAAAGATTATAAAGTGTGGAAAGATGCCCTTAATAACAAGGAAAATGCTGCTTTCAAAGTTTTCCCAGAGTTGAACCATCTGTTCATAGCAGGTGAAGGCAAATCAAGTCCGCAAGAGTACATGGTTGAAGGACATGTAGAAAAAGAGGTAATAGATTACATAGTGGAATGGATAAAGTAAGCTGTCCTCGAAAACTATGATTTTCTTGGCAATTCTACGAATTTAAGCGGTGATAATATGAAAACCAACTGGAAATTGTTTATAATTTTACTGATTGCAAGTATATTTGGCATAATAGCTGTATTTCCCTACACATTAACATTAGAGGGGAGTGTACTCCAGAACTTACCCGTACCGTTATATGTACTTTTAACCGGCCAGATCATACAGAATACAATTATGTTTGCCGTTGTTATTCTTATTGGTCTTTTCTTAGCCAAGAAGGTTGGACTTGGCCTTCCAATTCTAGAGGGATGGCTTGAAGGTAGAGAAGTAAAAGGTTACCTGAGATCAATACTTGGAATATCTGTTGGGCTTGGAATACTGGCAGGGTTTCTGATAATCGGGCTTGATTACCTATTTTCCTTTGCAGGCGCAACAATTAATGTGGCCCAGGCTTCAGTAAACCCTCCAGTATGGCAGGGGTTCCTGGCATCATTCTACGGCGGAATAAATGAAGAAATCCTGTTAAGACTGTTCTTAATGACTCTACTTGTATGGATATTCTTTAAAATTAAGAAAACAAGTGAAGGAAAACCAACAAAGATTGGAGTATGGCTGGCTATTATTTTAGCCGCAGTTATCTTCGGCGCTGGCCATTTACCTGCAGTAATGACCTTAACAACACTCACACCTCTGGTGGTTGTACGTACAATCGTTTTAAATGCTGCCGGTGGAATTATATTTGGATGGCTTTACTGGAGGAAAGGACTCGAATCAGCCATGATATCTCACTTTTCGGCAGATATCGTGCTGCACGTAATCATACCTTTCTTAGTATTGATATAAAACATTACATCCTTTTTTTTAAATTTTAAAGCAGTTTGTATATCTTCATTTTCAATTCCATATTTTTAAGACAAGAATTATTTCACACATTTTTACATTCATCATTTACGATTATACTCTCTGGCATAAATTCACTAAAATGAAATTATAAATAAGTCAAAAATTAGTATTAAATTACCCATATACTAACCTTCGCTGGACGTTGAGTGCCACCATTTAATGTCCAGGTCTATCACATTCATCTGAATAGAATAAAAAATAGAGAAAAATACTTTTTTCTAATATTAAAACATCAACAAGCAATGAGTAGAAGGGCGAATTTTAATTTAAAGGTAAATTATGAATATCTAAGATGATGTTTCACCCTTCGATCCTATTATTAAATTCAATGTGTATCATACTTTGCAGTACTACAAAAATAGGACTATGAAATTGTTTTATCTTCTACTTACAATTTAAATACTTGTTTTGCAATTATAATTAATTCTAAAATCTACAATGGATTATAATACTGCCACTTTTCAGATAATTAATTCAATTCATAGTACTAAAAACAGGATTTGCTTTAAAAAATAGTCATTATATTTTTAAACAAATTTAATTTCAAAGATAAAACAGGAAAATCCTATTTTTTAACTGGCATTGTAAAATAAAAAGTAGAGCCTTTACCTAATTCTGATTCAATCCAAATTCTACCACCATGATGATCAATAATTCTTTTAACTACAGCTAATCCTACTCCGGTTCCTTTGTACTCCTTCATAGTATGTAAACGTTGAAATATTCTAAATATCCTATCTAAATACTGTTTTTCTATTCCTATTCCATTATCTTGTATACTAAATATGTATTCCCTGTTTTTTTCATCTTTGTATGCAGAAATATGGATTTTTGGATTTTCATCTGGTTTTCTGTATTTAATTGAATTTCCAATAATATTCTGAAAAACTCTTCTTAATTGATCACCATCAGCAATTACATTATCTAACGGATCACGAGTTATTTTGGCATTGTTTTCATCTATGGAACTTTTAAGATTAATAATAGCTTGATCCAAAATAGAATCAGTATTAACACGTTTAAACTCATTTTCTGCCGTACTAACACGCGAATATTCTAACAAGTCATTAATTTGCTGTTTCATACGGACAGCAGCATCAACAATATAATCCATAAATTCATCAGCATCTTCATCTAACTTACCCTTGTAACGCCTTTCCATTAATTGAGTAAAACTTGCTATAGTTCTAAGCGGTTCTTGCAAATCATGAGAAGAAACGTAAGCAAACTGCTGTAATTCTTCATTAGATCTTTTTAGCTTCAATATAGTTTCCTGTAATTCTTCTTCCATTTGTTTGCGTTCAGTAATGTCCTGAGTTGTACCTATTATTAGGCGAGGCTTTCCATTTTCATCGGAATCTATAACTTCTGCCTTGGTATTTAGAATACGTGTTGACCCGTCTGTTAATATTATCCTATAATCTAAGTCAACTGATATGCCCGTGGATGTTACCTGATTTATAATATTTTTCATATATTCCAAATCATCTGGATGAATAAAAGTTATAAATGAATTAAAATCCGGAGTAAAAGTGTTTGGATCTACCTGGAATATGGAATATAATCCATCTGACCAGCTTATCTCCCCTGTCTGGATATTTGATTCCCAACTTCCGATATGAGCCATTTGTTGGGCCTTTGCTAGACTGTTTTCACTTTTCTTTAATTTTTTTTCAGATTTTTTACGTTCTGTGATATCTCGAGCAATAGCAAGGCTTACCTTTTTTTCTCCAAGCTTAAAAGTATGCACGCCAACTTCAACAGGTATTTGCCTTCCATTTTTGGTTATGGTAACTGATTCAAATGTAATATATCCTTTCTTTTTAAGTTCTGCCATTAATTTTGGTAATTCTTCTTTATTAGCTGGTGCAAATAAATCTAAAGGAGTTTTATTTAAAAATTCTTCTCGTGCGTAACCTAATATGTTAACTGCAGCATCATTTGCTTCAATAAAATTCCCAAATAACCATTTGTTCCGACTTTCAGATAAGGTTATCATATCAAGTGCTTTATTAAATAATTCACGGAACTTAACTTCACTTTCTTTTATAATATTATAAGCTTTTTCTAATTCTGATGTACGTTCTTCTACCATTTTCTCTAAATTATCACGAGTTTCTTTTAATTCATGCTCTCCATGTCGTCGTTTAATGATCTTGTATAGCTCATTGGCCACTGATTGAATCTGGATTACATCACGATCATCATATTTTTCAGTTTTATTTCCGACACCAAAAATAAACTTAACTTTATCCCCATCAAATACGGGGATACTTATAAATCTTTTTACAGGTACATGACCCTCCGGAAATCCTTTTCTATTAGGAGAATTTTTAAAATCATTATAAACAACAGGGCCTTTAACTTTTATGCAGTCAGTCCAGTTTCCAGCCTGTTCAACAGGATAATGAGTTTTAAATGAAGTTTTGCAAGTTTTTAAAGCTTTATTATTCCAAGTATCTAAAATAATAGTTTTCTGGTCATCAGAAATTAAATGGAAAAAACCAATAGAACTGCCTGTAAGACTGACAGCATGATCCAATACACAATTATAAAGTTCTTTATCTTTAAGTTTAGAAGCTTTTTTGTAGAGCTCAAGAAGAAAATGTTCCCGTTTTATTTCTTTATGGAAATGTTCTTCAGCTTTTCTTCTTTCAGTATCATCTAAAACATAACCTTTAACTTGAATAAGTTCATTTGAATCATTGAATACACCAACGACATTAGCAACAATGTAAATTCGTTTTCCATCTGGCCTTTTATGCCATGATTCAAAATTCTTTATCTTCTTCTCTTTTTTTAAAATATCAATAATGTTTATCCAACCTGTAGGATTGAATTCTGAAATATCATACATCATAGCTTCTTCACGATTAGCAAACCCATATACCTCCATAAAAGCAGAGTTACAATTAAGAAGTTCCCCTTTCGGTGCTGCAACGAAATTTCCTGTTAAATCCTCCTCAAACCATTGCCGATACTTCTCTTCGCTTTCTTTTAATTTTTTATCAAGTTTATGTTTATAAAGTGCATTTTCAATAGTTGCCCTTAATTCATCGTGCCCAATAGGTTTAGTAATAAATCCGTAAGGCTGTGTTAATTTAATTCTTTCGAAGGTTTTTTCATCTGAATAACCAGTTAAATATATAACAGGAATACCAAAAAGAGCCATTATTCTTTCAGCAGCTTCAATACCGTCCATTTCACCCTTAAGCGTGATGTCCATAAGTATTATGTCAGGTTTAAGATCTCTTGCTTTTTGAATGGATTCTATACCGCTTGAAGCTGTTGAAACAACTTCGAAACCCATACTTTCTAATAATCCTCGGATGTCTAGTGCCGTAATAGCTTCATCCTCAACAACCAAGATCTTGGTATGCATGAGTAACTATTGTTAATAACTAAATTTATACTTATTAGTTTTATTTCATCTAAATATCTCATTTTTATATGTTCTGTCTTTAAACATCACATTTACGTTAATTACTAAATTGAATTAAAAGAAATACTCTACAACAATCAAGAAGAATAACAGCTATATTCCTAATTATAAGAATAACTGATTGAAGGGCGAGTTTTTATTTAAAAGGCAAATTATAAATATCTGAGACTATACTTCGCCCTTCGATTCTATTATTAAATTCAATATGTATCATAATTTATGTACACCAAGAATAAGACTAAGTGAACATTAAATTTATCTTTAAATTATTGATTATCATTGAACACAAAAGGAGAATTTAAAAAGTCGCAGAAAGGAAGATATTTATGCTCAAAGGAAAAAAAGAGAACCTATTTACAAATTAATTTAAGTGATAGTTAATGTTAAGAAAAGTGGGACTTACAGGCCATACCTTCTTATTTTTAGATGATTGGTGATTATTTGACCATATAGAAAAAATTAATGCTAAATTAAAAGCATATAAATAAAATGTATTTGTAGATGAACTTTTTAGTAATCCTAAAGAAATCATTATACTTTTAAAATTTGACTATTTTCATGAATTAACCCCAAATATGTTGAATCCCAAATCCAAGAGTTTAAAGAGTACTACAAGAGTATTATGGATAGAATTGAAGATGAAAATAATCTTTTATAAAAACTAAATTTTTCATTTTGTCGTTAATTATTTTTAAATATTGTACTTTAGTTCTTTATATGTGAATTAAAATACATAAATGGTACATTTTAAGTACTTAGTCATATATAGTTAGAAAACATTATTACAAAACAAAATTGTAAATGAAAACTCTATTAAATAAGCTGAATTAAAAAATAAGAGGTTTAATCATGAAATTAGATAAAAAAATCGAAAATGCAGCCATATTTTATATAACAGGGTTTTTATTTATTTTAATTGGAGTAGTACTTACGTATATGAACTATAGCGATTTGGATTATGAAGTAATTGCTATGGGCATTGTATTCTTGCTTTTAGGAGTAGATGCTAGCAGAAAACCTATTGATTAGCATATTATTTTAAAAAGCAAAGAGGTGTCTTTATGGGTAATGAAAAAGCAGAAGAAATATTGAAAGAAATTTTAAAACCTGTATATAATAGAATTGATAAAAAATGGACTAGTGAAGATGATAATAGAGTAACTAATTTAATAAAAGAAATAAAAGATTAAAAATTAATTTAGTCTAAAACATTAGTTTTACATTCGAATTAATTCTAAAATTCTGCAAGGGGCTATAATATTACCATGTTTTCAGAAAATCAATTCAATTTACTGCACTGAAACGAGCCAGACTTGTTTTAAAAATTATTTTACTCAATTTTTAGAAATAAAACTTTATTTTGCAATTTAATTGTTTAATAATAATTTAAATGTCCTTATTTCTTTTTAATGTGACTATTGTCACGTAATGAACCGTTTACTTTATATAATTTGAGTTTAATAGTGAAAATAAGTACTATTAGTAATCTTCTTACTTATATGCTTCCAAGCTATAGGACCACTCTAAAGATTATTCAGTACTTCCATTTTATGGGCACTCCTTAACTAATTTCACGATACCCCTAAGGAGTGTCCGTAAGTCAATGTTTTTTTTATGCAAAGGGCTATATTACTACAATTTTTCATAGAATCAATTCAATTTACTAAACTGAATGTCTCTGGTTTGCTTTAACTATTTTACAATTGCAAAATTTTGAAATAATTTTAATCTGTTTCTGGTTCTAAGTGTATTAATACTTCTTTTACTCCTGGAATAGATTTTTTAATTTTTAATTCTACTTTATTACCTATATGATGTGCTTCTTCAATAGAATAACGAGGATCAACTGTGATATGCAGATCGATATATGTTTGGGACTTTTTTCCTCTAGTTCTTATTGCATGGCATTCAATAACATCAGGCACAGATTTTACAATTTTTTCAACAATCTCATCATCTATAACTGATTTATCCAGCAGAACTTCAGAACTTTCTTTTATTATTCCAATCCCTGTTTTAGCTATTAATATTGCTATTAATAATGCTATAAGGGGATCTACCCATACATATCCTGCAATAATTGCAAAAAATCCAAATATAACAGCTATCGATGCATATATATCACTTCTTGTATGCATTGAATCTGCAATAAGAATCTTACTGTCTATTTCACGTCCTTTTTTGTATTCATAAAATGAAACACCCGCATTAATTAGAATAGTTATTCCCATCACAATGAAACTAATTGATGTTATCTCAGGTGATGAAGGGTTAAAGAAACGAGTTACAGCTGATTGAACAACTTCAAAACATACTAAAAATAGGAATAATGCTATTATTATAGAAGCAAACGTTTCTATTTTCCAATGTCCGTATTTGTGGTCTTTATCTGCAGGTCTTGATGCCAATGTAATTCCAATAATCCCAACTACATTAGATGCACCGTCAAAAAAGGAATGAAAACCATCCGAAAGCATACTTAAAGAATTGGAATACCAACCATATATGACTTTAGCTAAAGCAACAATTATATTGAGTACCAGAATAATGATTAAAACTCTTCTTACTGTGCGATAATATTCTTTCAATTGAATCTCCACCAATAAACAGTTGAGTTATTATTATAAACTTAATAAACTTAGAATTTTTCTATTCATTTAAATTTTACTAAAAAAATTATTTTAAAAATAATTCGCGAAGCGGTAATTGCAGCCCTTAGACGCAGTCTTTTCCTGGGAGGAGGCGGGGTATTTAGTTAAATTCAAGATATTACGAAATAAAATTTTTTATTTTATTTGTGAGCGAAGCAAACGCACGTAATATCTCAAGAATTTAACGAATAGGGTGGATATACTAATAAACTAATTCCATCACTCTCGTTAGTGTTTTCTTTAAAAGATTTCATTAAAAGAACTCATTTAATTTGTTTTTGTAAAGAAATGCTATAAAAGAAAAATTATCTCGTAGATTTCGTTAACTGATAGTTTTTGTTGAAATTTTTTAATTTCTTGGAATTTTTACAAATAACATTCCCACATACTGGAATAATTCCATTAAAATGCCTCAATTGAGTGAAGTATTTAATAAGTAATCTAATGTTTTAAACCTTTAAATACTTTCCAATACTTGTTGATTTTATAGTATAAAATTCATAAATAACGTTACATATTATTTAAGGTGCGTAACGGGTGAATTTAAATATATGAGTGATTTTATGGAATCTGTTAAAATTAGACGGGATCTAGACTATGAAAAAACAATTATTTTATGTATCTTCTGGTCTACACGTAAAACAAGAACTTTTGAAGGCTGCGCACCAATATATATCAGTAAAATAGCGACCAATAGCAAAACATATCTTCCCATAAGTAAAAAAAGGCTTAAATTAACATTAGAAATAATTTCAGATATTCAGAGAGATTCAACTCATTTTAGGCCATCAGAAGTCGAAATATTGATTGGTAATGAGTTACTAGATGTTTTCTTTAATAAAGAAATGTTTTATATTAATACAGTGAAAAATAAAGAACTTGAAAAAGAGATAACAAATAAATTAAAAACAGAGTTTAACAAGGTTGTTCCAAGAATGTGCGAAAAATTTGCACCAAAAATATTAGCTCAATGAAATTCAAGTAATTTCCATAGCTAGAACTCATTTAATTTTATTTCGTAAAAAAGAAGCCATCAATAGAATTCATTTATTGGTCTCTTATAATAGAATTCATTTGATTGGTGCCTTTTATTGGATTCATCTGTGGCAACTTCAATAGAACTACCGTCCTTTTTGTCTGGGTTGAAATACTGCCCTGCTCTTCTAAGGAACTAATCACTGCTATTTCTCTAAAGGTCTAATCTCCCGCTAGGGCTACTCTTCTAGGACTATATTCTGGATCCAACTAAGGGATTCTATAAAAGGTCGCTCATCTTTGCTACTGAAAAAAAGAAGTTAAAGCATTAAAATTACTTAATTAATTTCTAATTAAGTAGCATTGAAGAATGTTATTATGGATTTTCTGTCTGCTGTTTTACTTTTTCATCCCTATAAGCCAGATAAAGAACATAAGTAATTCCCACTATCAATGGACCAACAAATATTCCCGGAACGCCCAATGTGATTGCCCCAAATATGAATCCAACTAAAAAAGCCAAAGGATGAACTTCTGCAAGTTTTCCAGCAAGACGAGGCCTGATGTACATATCAACGAGTGTATCAATTAGCCAACCTATTATAATGACTATAATTCCTCTAATGTAATTTCCAGTTATAATATCGAATATTCCAAGGGTTCCATATACAAGCCATGGCCCTACAACAGGTATAAACTCTGAAATAGCTGTAATAATCCCTAAAAGAAGCACATATGGATAACCTAAAATGTAATAGAGGATTACGGATAATAAGCCAAGAATAACTGCAGTTATGGCGTTTACTATCATTATAGATTTCAAAATGTCATCTACTTGTTTATATAATTTATTGAAGCTTTCATTTTTTGGAAGAATGTTTTTTAAGAAATTGACAAATTTATCACCATCTTTAGCAAAATAGAATATAGAAAATAGCAGTATTATAACCTCTGTAAATAGAGTTGGAAGATATGCAATGGTAGCAATTATTTGTCCTGCAAGCCATGAAATAAACTGTGCGATCATTTGGCCAATTTCATCTATCATTTTATTCGCTGTATTATCCAGTGAACCTAAGTTTTGGGCATTTGCATGGATTACTGTGTTATTAGCTGTCGAGGTGCTATTTGTAGTGGAGGAAATTGAACCTATGACATTAGTAGCAATCAATAAAATTTGATCCACAGTAAAGTAGATTATGATTATTATAGGTGTGGCCAGGATTGCCATTGAGATTAATATTGCCAATGTTTCATATTTAACTAAAGGTTTGATTTTGTAGGCTAAAGGTCTTACAATATAAGCAAGCATAGCTCCAAAGATAATCAAACTTAAAATAGAAAATAAAATTCCAAATGATAAAAATGTAAATAAAACTAGTAAGATTATTAATGGAGAAATTGAGGATATTTTAAGATTTGAAAACATTATTTTTAAACCTTTTATTCATTATAAATTTAAATTAAAGCTTGTTTAGTCTGAAATTTATTTCTTGAAATGTTATTCAGCTTTTGATAGATTTGGTGGGCCAACAAACATTATAGTTATTCCTTCAATTATTAACCAGATTCCAATTAAGAATGCCAGATAAATCGGGTTCCAAGCATACGCACCCAATATAATGTACAATATACCTAATATAACACCAAGACCTCCAGATCCTTTAGCTACAGCTCCTTCTTTAACAAATAAGGACATTATACCCGAAATGATCAGGAAAAAACCTGCAAAGTAGATCCAAAAGCTAGCCAATATGCTGAATACCAATACATGTCCAAATAATCCAATCCCACCAATTATAGCGATAAATCCAAGTATTAAAAATGCAATACTTGCCCCTTTACTTGCACCCCATGTCTCGGAACTTTGTATAATTAGCCAGATTCCTAAAAAGATTACGGCAAACCCCGCTAGAACACTTGCTGTAAATACGCTGAATAATGGGAATGCAATTACTAAAATACCAAGTAATATTGCTAAAATGCCCAATAAAACGTTATTTCCTTCGGCCATATTAAGTTTCCTCCTTAGTTTACTTAAACAAGCTCTAATATACTATTATATTACTAAATATAAATATATTATTAATTTGAGATATATTACTTAAAAAATTTAGAAAATAAAATGATTTATCATCTTTTCTGAAACAGATATACTCCATATAATATGAGTATGATTATAGCAATCCAAAATATGTATACTAAGAACGTAGGCAAAGCAAAATAAAGAATTGCAAGTATAATACCCAATGCCATCATTACAATTCCATTTAATGTGTTACTCAATTTATTCACCTCTTATCTAATTTTAATATTATTATTATATTATTTATTAAATAAATAATCTAATAAAAAAATATTAATTTTAAAATGGATATTTAGACATTATTGGCTCATTTTATTAGGTTTTAAAAAGTATATACTTGAATAATTCCCTTTGCATTTGTATTGGTTATTAAAAGCCCTTTTATATTAGTATTATTAAAAGTATAGGTTACATTAAGTGGTTGAGTCCCATTTGCTAAATTAATAGTTTTTTGCTCAAGTATATTTACAGTGTAGTTGGCACCAGTTGCACCAGTTACAGGAATAGTATTTAAAATCAATATATTTACATTAGATGTTGTTATATTAGAATTCAGTTTAGTTAAATTCTGCCCCACAAATTTAACAGACTTAGTCCCGTTAGGTACTGTTATATTTTGAACTCCTACAAAATTTGGGCCTTCTCCTGCCGTTAAATTGTACTGATACAACAATTTTTCATTACTGGCACATCCAGAAACAAAAACAACCAGTGTTAAAATAGCTAAAATCCCAAAAACTGCTATCCCTGACTTTTTCACATTACTCACCCCCAATCCCTTTCAATTATTAATTCATGAAAAAAAGGATTAAAATATTAATTTTGTTATTCGAGTTCTAATTTAATGCCGCCGATTCTAGGTGCTAAGTAGTTATATAATAGGATAGCTATAGCAGTTACAATAAATGTTCCAATGAATATTGTAATAGGCCAAACTATGATTAGATATAGGGCACCCATAGCAGTGATCGAACCAGCTACAGAGTTTACGACAGTAGCAGTTTGAGGATTTAAACTGATAATATAAGTACTGATTTGGTGTATTGTTGACCATCCAATGACAAAGTAGAGGATTCCGGCTATAAATGATAAAATCAACGCAATTACAGAAATTATTAAGGAAACATCGAATACTGGTAAAGATTTTACAGTTTTAATTACAGATTTTTCTTCTATTACTTCTTTAATAGGTTCTACTTCTTTAACTTCTTCCATTGTATCACCTCCTTTTTAATAATAATTAATAATAATATGTAACATTTTAATATAAATAATTATTTGATTTAAATGTGCAATTAAAAACATAAATAAGATTATACTAACAAAAAAGAAAAAATCATCATATAAAAAGTTTTAAAGTTACATTAAGGAATTCAATTATACAAATTAAAAGTTCTTTTTCCATTTTTAGTCCACTAAAAAGAAAATATAAAAAAAATTGATTTGTGATAAATAATATTTATTAATTAAAAAATATATTGAAGGTGAAGTAAT
>JAEYQZ010000252.1 GCA_023409695.1 Methanobacteriota archaeon
TTAAGCCCTTAAAAGTGCTTTATCTAAATCTTCAATTAGATCATCTGCATCTTCAAGTCCGATGGATAATCTAATTAGGTCATCACCAATTCCTGCATTTTTACGGCCTTCTTCGCCCATTGAAGCATGGCTCATTGTAGCGGCATGTTCAACAAGTGAATCTGCTCCACCGAGTGATTCAGCAAGTGCAAACAGGTTAAGGCCTCTTAAGAATGTACCTATGTTAGAATCGGTTTTAAAGGATACAACTCCTCCAAATCCTTTCATCTGCTTTTTAGCAATTTCATGTCCTTTATGGGATGGAAGTCCCGGATAGAAAACTTCGTTAACCTTTGGATGATCCTGTAGATATTCAGCAACAGCTATGGCATTTGAAGCATGCTTTTCCATTCTAAGGGGCAGTGTTTTCAACCCTCTTAGAACAAGCCATGCATCAAAAGGTGCTTCGCCTGTTCCAAGTCCGTTTAACTGAAAATGCACGTCTTCCGCTAGTTTATCTGTTGTAGTAATTATTGCACCTCCAATTACATCACAGTGCCCATTTACGTATTTTGTTGTGGAGTGCAATACAAGATCGATTCCAAATTCAATAGGCCTTAAGAAATAAGGGCTTGAAAAGGTGTTATCTGTAAGTGTAAGTATGTCATGTTCTTTTGCAATTTTTGAAATCATTTCAAGATCTGTAATGTTAAGTAATGGGTTTGATGGGGTTTCGGTCCATATCAATTTAGTATTTGGTTTGATGGCATCTATGATTTTTTCCTCATCATCAAGCCTTAAAAATGTAAATTCAAGCCCAAATTTAGTCATTATTTGATCGAAGAGCCTGTAAGTCCCCCCATAACAATCATCACAAACTATTACATGGTCGCCTGCTTTCAGGAGGTGTATAGCTGTTGTAATTGCAGCCATCCCGCTTGCAAATGCAAATCCTGCATTACCTCCCTCAAGTGCTGCAAGTGCATCTTCTAATGCTTTTCTTGTGGGATTACTCGTTCTGGTATAATCATGTTCTTTAGGCTTCCCTAAGTCATCAAAAATGAAATTGGAAGTTTGCCATATTGGAGTAGAAATTGCGCCTGTTGCTGGACACGGTTGCCTTCCAGAATGGACTGATTTTGTGTTAAACTTCATATTTTACCTCCTTTATTTATATAATCCTGTTTGATCGTTTATTATTCATTTATTTAATATATAGAAACTACTGATTTTGAAAATGAGTAATTATCCTTAATTCTGGTAACAATTGTTATATAACGATTGTTATATATGCTTTTCGGTTTTTAAAATAATTGTAAAAATCATAATCCTCTGATCAACTGCTCATATATTTCTTAGATTAGAATGGTTCTGATCATTTTTCTGGATAATTATTTAATATTGAAATTAATGTATATCTGAAGAAGAAGAGGATTTGTAGATAAGTGCAGTAAATCTTGCATAGAATATCAAGATATAAGGGGCAATTATGAGCTCTGCAATCACAAAACCAAATATATTTGCGGATTCTATTATTTCTTGCAGTATCGGCCATCCAAATGCCACTAATCCTAAAATCACAATTATATATCCAATTAATAATTTTTTTAAGCCTATTTGCTTGATTTTTCTAAATATTTCGAGGAATTTAAATGCTTCTATGAATTTACCTCCCTTAAATGCCATATGGGGTATTGCCACTGTAAATAATACATCGAAAATGAATAATAAGAATGCTAAAAGGATTATAAACATAATTATAATATTTTCAGAGAGTGACGGCAGTCCAAAGTTTATTTGGGTAAATGCAGCGTCCAGAATCACAATGAAAATAATCAGGGGGATTATGAAATATATAATTGCTATAATTATTTCATTAATCCCATGTTTAAACATAGGTATGAAATTATTTAATTCGGGAGGGCTTTTGGTCCCAGTTAAACTTTTTTCAATGATTCTGAAAGTGTAGCCTGATTCTAAGATAGTCGTAATTCCTAATAACAAAAAACTCAACAAAATAATAATTATTGTACCTGTAATACCTATTCTGTATCCAAAAAGCTGGTTAAAATCAAAATATCTGCTCAACAAAAAACTGCCAATTAAAATCAAAAACCCAAGTGAAAAAAGTGATTTTAAACTGGATAATGGATATTTTGCTGAATCTACTAGTATTTCATGCATTTTCATGATTTAACGTCCTTTAGTACACTGTATCTAATATGGCATAACTAGGTTTATCAATATTTGGATTAATACGGTCAATTAGAATATCTGAGATAAAAAATAGTGGAATATCTATTTAAAATAAGGAAAATTAGAATGTTTATGTGTTAAAAACATTCTTTAAATTTTATTTAATTAAGCGAACATATGTTTTGGCTCATTTTTTTCGTTTTTATACAAATTCAGAGCATATTCTACATGATCCCATGTTACAGAATCGGTATCTTCAGAAATTGCTTTATGGAGCGCTGTTTTTAACAACCTCTCTTTTATATCTCTCCCAGACATGCCTTTACTCACATTTGCCAGCCTTTTAACGTCTACTTTCATTTCAACAGGCATGGTTTTTATATAGTTTTCAAGCATAGTGTGTCTCTGGTCTTTATTTGGGATTTCAAATTCTATTTCTTCTTCAAAACGGCTCCTTATTGCGAAGTCAAGCAAATGCGGATTGTTTGTCGCGCCTATGGTAACTACGCCGTAATTCTGGTCTATTCCGTCCATTTCGGTAAGTAATGCATTTACAACCTCTGAAACATCTCCTCTGAGGGACTGGTATTTCCTATCAAGTCCAATAGCATCCATTTCATCTATAAATATGACTGAAGGAGATTCTTGGGCTGCAGTTTCAAAAAGCTCGTGTATTTGTCTTGCACCATCTCCAACGTGTTCTCCTATAAGCCTTGTAGCTTTTATAAGGAATAATGGAACGTTAAGCTCGTTGGAAAGAGATTTTGCAAGCATTGTTTTTCCTGTTCCCGGCTGTCCATAGAAAAGGACATTTCGAGGTGCCCATTCTTTAAATTTCTCTGGCTCTTGTATATATTTCATTATTATCTTACATTTTGTTTTGGCACGTTCCTGGCCGATTACGTCATCCATTTTAATGTTAGTTTCTATCTTTTTGATTTCTTCTTTTTCTTCATTTTCCATAAGGAATATTGAAGTGTTTTCGGTTATTTTGGAATTGTTGGGATGAGCTTTTATTATTTTAAATGCGTAATCAGGTAATAATTTTTGATCGAAGAGAAAAGATCCTTCGCAAACTTCATAGCCTTCCCATTGCTCTCTTGCATATAGTTCGAAAAGTTCTTTGTTAACTATCTCTATTTTTGGATTTTCAACAAGATTGCATAAGAACGGATAACCAACTGACTGCAGGACAACAACTTTGGCTTCTTTTTTTGGCCCGTTTTGACTTGTCGGTACTTTTTTCTCTATTATATATGAATCAGGCGTTACATTGTTAAATTTCACTAATACACCTTCCAGCGTTAATAATAATCTTCAAAATTAATTTTTTTGTATATAAAAATTCGTAAGTTGGTTTAATTTTATACATCTTTATAGTATGGTATGTATGATTAGGAATAAAAACTTTAGCTTCAGATTGTATATAAACCTATGGGCATAAAAAATTGAAAAAATAACTTTATTTTGGGTTTGGTGCAAAATTATTGGTTGACATTTGCTCTATTTTATCCCCTCAAAATACTGGCGTATTCTTTTTTCATTTCCAATGCATCAATATCTAGATAAGGAGTTTCACATATTAAAGTGACATTAAATCCATTTTCTGAAATTAATTCAAGTAATGGAGTAAGTGGAGGTCCAAAGTTCGAATCAGCGAGTATGTGATGTTTTTTCTCGCCTGCATCTGTGTATTCTATTTTTGTAAAATGACAGTGAAGCGATTTTAAATCTAATTCATTTTCTATTTTATCAAATATCTTTGCATAATCATCTTTGGTTTTAATAATTCCTCCAGATCGTGCATGCATGTGTGCAAAGTCTACAGTTGGGGCAAAATTGTCAAAAGACCTGCATATTTCTATCAGTTCGTCGATTGAGCCAAACTGTGACTTCTTACCCGTAGTTTCTGGTGCAAATGTGTAATTTTTAATTCCAAGTGTTTCAATATTTTCTAAGAGTTCAGAAATAGCATCTTTACATTTTTTCATGGCTTCCTCTGGAGAATATTTTGTATAAAAGCCCATGTGAAAAACTGTTCTGTATGAATTCATCCATTCACCTGCTTTTGCAGACTGAACTAATCTTTCAACTGATTTTTTGATTGTATCTTCTTTTTGTGAGCATAAATTGATATAGTAAGGGCCGTGCATTGAAACCAGGATATCATTTTTGGCTGCATTTTCGCCAAGTTCAAGTGCAGACTGTTTTGAAATCCTAACTCCGTAAGTAGCTTGATACTCAAAAGCATCGAGTCCTATTTTTTTAATATAGTCGCAAACTTGTGTAGTTTTGCCTTTGTATCCTGTGGGTCTCCCTGCAGGACCGAATCTTATGTCTTGTTTCATTTAATCACTTTGCTGGTAAATATTATCTAGGTCTAATTTCTTAATTATTCAATTTAAAACCTATTTTTAATCTCATATTTTTTACATATTTTGTCTGCCCTCTCAGCAAGGTCTTTTTGATATTTTGAAGTAGGGTAAAATTTATCCCCAAATAAACGCTTTGTTTTTTCTAAAATTTCAGGAAAATTCCTTTCAATTATTTTATAATAAACGGTCTTACAATCATTAGCTTCTTCTCCAAATAAAGTAAGGCCTGCAGTTAAAATAGAATCAGCCCCGTAGTTTTTAGCGAGTACAACCATTTTCTCTATTTGTTTATCTGAATCGGACAAAAATGGCAGGACTGGCATGTAACATACTCCTACCTTAAAACCTGCATCTTTAAACTTTTTCATGGTTTCAAGCCTTTCTTTAGGTGTCGGGGCATTGGGTTCGAATATTCTGGCCAGTTTTTCATCAGGAGTAGAAAAAGAAAAAGATATTATGGCCCCTCCTTTTAATTTAGGTTTTAAGTCAGCAGGTAAAATAGCATTTTCATTGATCTTCTTTAAAACGTCCATATCTCTTAAAACAAGAGTAGATTTGGTCAAAATACTAACGGGGAATTTAAACCTGTTTATTATCTGGAGAATAGATCTTGTTAATTTCAGTTTTTCTTCAATCTTTGGGTAAGCTTCACTGGACGTTGCTAGAGCTATTAATCCATATTCTTTATTTTTTGCCCTTTTTTTGAGCTGTTTTACCAGGACATCTGGAGCATTTGCTTTGGCAGAGGTTTTATGGGTGATATTTCCGCCGTAGTGGCTTCCACGGATGTAACAGTAAAGACAGTTAACTGAACATCCATAATATGGATTTAATGTATAATCACTTAAAAACCATGAATCTCTCTTTTTATGTTTATTGAGAATAGATTTAACATTAATTTTATTTATTTTTGGCTGTCCTTCAATTTTTTGTCCAGTGTTTTCTGGCTTTTTGAAATCGTAAAGATCCATAATCATTATTGTCATTTTTTGATTAAATAGATAACCTTTAAAACTTTAGCATGTTTTATACAAGTAATTATGCTCATATAAACAGTATAAAAACCAATAATTATTTAAGTGGAGCATATGGAATCTATTTGAAATTAATACCTGTTAATTGATGATAAAAATTTAAATAATACTAAAATATGATTTAAAAATAGATTTTAAAGGGATATATAAATTAACTGGGATTAATAAGGGTCCCAGTTTTTGATTTCTGTATATTCTGGAAAATCTCCATATGGATATTTATCGAATAGTTGTCCCCAGTTTGTTTTTTTGTATTCGTTTATTTTCTTTTTTCCTGTTGTGGGGTACCATAGTTTATCGTGGTAGAATTCAGACGCGAAAATAAATGTTTTAAATATTGGGGAGTTGAATAATAGATGGTGCAGCCATTTGATGTTCATGGTGCTTTTTCTTATTCTTTGATCCCACTTTACAACTGGGCTTCTGCTGGTTTCAAATTTGAAGTTTAGATTTTTCAGATCTCCTTTATCCATTCCCACTATTTCAATCTGGTCTACATCACCAGTTCCAAGGCCTCTATCATGTGCTGTTTTGATATAATCTATCTTTAAAGGGTCGAAACCCATGATTTTGGCTGCAACAGCATCAATTGCAACCTGATCTTCGCTGGCAAGGATAATGTTTCCGCAATATGGTTCCATGGTCCTTGGACCTGCACCGTTCCCGCAAACACCTCCGTCCATTACCGAGAAGATTCCTTTATGGATTTCTTTTTGGATTGCCAGTAGATCAACAAGGACTTCATGTATCTTTTTGTGGGCATGGTGCCTGTATTTGGGAATTAATCCGCCAAAAGCATTTTTCATGGCTCCTGTAGTTGTAGTGTGACCGTGAGTCTTCACTGTTGGGAAATGAATCACGTTAGAACCGTAAAACATTTTTGGGACTAATACTTCGCCGAATATATCATTCATTGCAAGCATTTCAGATTTAGGTTTATGAGTTTTCCATTCTACATCTGTTAACGGCTGAAAATCAATTTCTTTCTCCTTTAAAAGAGGCAACCATTTATTGTAATATGCTCCTTTCCATGGATGAGTTACCACAGTCTGGTTCTCTACAGCCACAATATCTTTATAATCATCTTTTTTCAATGCATTCAGAACTCCTTCTAGCTGCCATGGCGGAGTTGAACATGCAGGATAGTAAAGTGTCCATGAGAGGTTGAGCTTTAAAACTGTTTTATCCTGTTTTGATAATGATTTTTCGTAATCTGTAAGGTGCATCAATTTGTAATAATCATCAATTACTGTTTCTGGGGATGTTTTAAGTAAAGCAACTTTTGACATGTTATTCACTTCAGTTTTTATTATCTATATCTTTTTTCCCAATTGTATACCAATTATAATTTTAAATTAAATTATATTTTATCCATATAATTCCCGCTTTGTTGAACATCTGGAGGTAATTGGGAGGAGAATTCCTTTAAATTTTTGGTTAAATTTCCTACATCTTGAGGATCAATCGCGTAAAATGAAACAGTATCCATAAAACAGGTTATTCTATTTTTAATCTTCCATTGTCCTACTTTAATCCAATCAGAAGGTATTCCTCCCGTTAAATAATTTTTATATAGATCTTCATAGACTATAATTACCTTAACATGATTTTGATGTGTAATCTTATCAAGGTCTTCTACAGTATAATTATTTTTCAAAATTGCTTTAGAAACATTAAGACTACTTAATCCGAGTAAATCTACAGATCTAATATTTGCAAGGTAATTCACCGCACCAACATCATTTAAAGAAATTGCATCTCCTTGATAGTATTTTTGTATAAAAAGACCCATCTGGTACTGCTGGTCATAAACATTATGTGTGGCGGTGGGAATATCATTAAAGGAATCATACCCCCTTACAGATAATGGAACAACCAATATGAATATTAAGAACATTATGGACAGACGTTTATAATTTATTTTACTATTTGGCTTGAATACTGGTAAATATTCACTTATACCAATTGCAATAGCCATAATTCCTAAAGCCAAGATATATGCTTCATACCTGTAGAACCAGCCTATTCTTGCTATAAACATGTGCAGTGCTGTTGTACATAAGAATATAATGATTATAATATTTGGGGCGGTCCACAGAGTCTTTTTATCTTTAAAACGGAGAAACAGTATTCCTGCGGCTAAGATCAATGGAATAAATAGGTATGGATTTAAAATATTCAAAAAATTATTCCATAGCAAAAGCATGCCATTTAATGACAGAAGTTGAGTTTTGGCCTCAACAAAAATGGTCTTCGTTATCAGTGAGTTTGGCAGGAAAAACCAGCCATTCTCTGTGGAAAATATTCCATATGCAATTACAGGCACTATACCTGCACATAATACTGATATGAAGTTCCAATACCTCCGTTTAGTCAGGAATAGGATTGCAACAATTGAAACTACAATTGCATCCTCATAGCGAACTGCCACGACCAGGGCAGATAAGATCAATAAAATATAATATTTTAAAGGACTTGGTTTATCTTCAGAAATTATCTGAACTGCAATAAATATAAATGAAATGATCAGGACTATTTGCAGGATATGTTCCATACCTGTAAATATCAGTGCAGGAATTGGGGTAAAAAATATCAAAAATAGTAAAAAAATTAGATTATATGCTGGATTTAACTTATAATATCTAAATATGGAATAAGCTATGAAAATAAAAATTGTGGCAAATATTGTATTCAATATAAAAGGGATGAACGTATTTACTCCAAATATAAAATAGGCTGAAGATAGCACGATTATCCATAATGGGGATGACGATGATGATGTAAAACCATATTCATCCACACCCCACACCCCATGCAAAATTAAATTTTTAGCCATTACCATGTGAATGTAAGGATCATCAAGCACATATGTAAATATACCCTGATTTAAGGCAATAGAATCTCTAAATATAATTAATATGGCTGCCCATAGTACAATAACTGCGATTATAACTGGTAAATGTTTGGATATGCTGGAAAAATTAAGATTCATAATACATTTTATTCATAATTTGACTATTTATATTTATTTTCCCATGATCCTTTTTTTAAAGATGAAATGTATCAAGAACCCTAAAATTGCTCCAAACCAGAGTGTTCCAAATCTTATTATTATGGCTACACCTACAGAATCTACTGATGTTAGTCCAAAGTACTGTAACATTCCAGATATTGTGGCTTCTGCGATTCCAAGGCCTCCGGGAATCATACTGATTGCACCAATTAATGATGCAAAACTGAATACAAATGTGGATAAGAGTACACTAAGGGATTGTCCGAATCCTAGTATTACAAAGTAAAGTGCCAGGCATTCAAAGAACCATGCAAAAGCGCTTAAAAATGATAATCCTACCATATTTTTAGGGTGCATTAACTGTAAGAATGTGGCATGCATGGTTTTGATGTCTTTGGAATATTTTCCGGCTCTTTTCTCAAGTACGGAAATCAAAATGCCTGAAATTTTTTCAGACCTTATGGCTACAAAGAATACTGCAAATATTAAAAGCAGCCCTGCTAAAATATAGATTCCTTCTTTATAATACAGAATTCCAAGCAGAGAAAGTATAACTAACCCAATTACATCTGTAACCCTGTCAGTAATTACAACTGGGACAGTTTTACTTAATTTTTCACCGTTTATATCTCGTATTAACCATCCTTTCCATATTTCCCCTACTTTAGCAGGAGTTATGATCATTCCCATTCCGCTGAAAAATACAAATAAATTATCTTTAAGTTTTAAATGAACATCTGCGCTTTTTAAAAAAAGACTCCACTTTAAAAAACGGACAAGATAGGCTATCAAAACTAGAATAAGCATTAACGGAATAAATACCCAGTTAAATTTTTCAATTGCAGTTAACAGGCTTCCAAAATCTGCATATATTCCCATTATAAGATAAACAACAACTGCAAACAATATAACTAGCCAAACTTTGTTATTTTCCATACTTTAGCACCTGATTATTAGAAATGCTTTCTCCATGTCTTCAATACTTTCGTAAAAACATGATTCAAGCTGGTAGATGTCAACCTTTTAGAAAAAGGTTGATCAAAATCTCTTTCTCCATGTCTTCAACACCTTCGTAAAAACATGATTCAAACTGGTAGATGTTTTACCAAATACCTGTAATTTATTTTTTAAGATAGCTTCATAAATATCATCTGTTTCTACTATTATGCCGGCATGCCCTATTTCATTTGCAAAATGGGCGTCACTTCCCCCAGTTGTACCTAATTTATATTTTTTTGCAAATTTACTGGCGTTTTGATTATATTTATCTTTTACACAACGTGAATTGAGTATCTCAATGCTATTTATAGATTTAACGTCATTTTCATCTGGAAATGAGCCATGTCTCCATTCATCAAATGGATGGGGAAGGACCACTATGCCGCTTTGGGCTTTAATTTCATCTATAACTTCATAAAAATCATTAGATTTTATTTCTTCAGACAAAAATAGTCCAATTACTTCGCCTTTAGTTGTCATTACTTCTGAACCGACTATGACCTTAAACTTTTCTGTTTCATATTGTTTAGCCTCTAATCCCCCTTTTATGGTATTATGATCCGTAACCGCAATACCATCTAAGCCTTTCTTAATGGCAACTTTAATGATCTTTCGAGGATCAAGAATTCCATCTGAAGAATATTTTGAATGAGAGTGAAGATCGTATTTCATTTTAGGCTCCTAACTGTTTAATATTGCTCTGGTCCGTTAAATACCAGTTCGTTATTCTTTATTTGAGTTTCATTAACGTCTGAATAGTATAATTTCAGACCATCTGATAAATCTATAGTTTTTACTGGAATTTGTGACGTTATCTGGGGGAAATATGTTGATTGATTGCTGATTACCCATATTATTTTTTGTGTGGAGCTGTTAACGGGGATCTTGAATATATTGGATGCCAGCCATGTGTTAGTATGGTTTTTAGCATACCATTCTGAAGTTATAAAGTGGTCTGCTTCTATTAAATAATAAACTTGATAATCTGGCAGGTAATACATTGCTTTTCTCCAATTAAATCCTTCATTTTCACGGGTAATTTCTCCCATAACTATTATTGTATTGCTGGAATTAGAGCCTGGCACTTGGGATATGGCATTGAGGTAGGTTTGGGTACTCTGGTCATCAGCGTTAATTTTTTCGTGAGTAGACATAAATCCCATATCTAATGCCCATAACACTTTATCCTGTATAGATAAACTACCTAAATCGCTTATTGGAGTTTCCCACAGTTTTTCTTCATTTATATTGTAAGGAACTGTAAAGTATGCTATATTGAACAGAATGACTAAAGAGAGCACTATTGTAAGACATTTTTTGGGACTGTATCTCTTAAATCTTGAACTTAAACTGTAAGACAGTTCTTTAACAAAATATGCCAATACAATGGCCAATACTGGTATGAACACCAGCATATATCCGGGTTTAGCTATATGTATGAGTAGATACATAATGGAAGCAGGTAAAAACCACAGTACAAGGAATATAACTCTATAATCCCTCATATTTTCACGGAATATGTGTTTTGGCCCTTTTCCAACATATTTAGTAAATAATGCCATCACAATAATTCCTGAATAGGTTAAAGCAAGCCCCAACCATGTAAAGTAGGAACCAACTGCTGTGAGTTTATTAGTAATAGTCGATCCAAAGAGTATAGAAGCTCTTGGGAATGCTATTTTATATAATGTGCTTGAAGCTTGGGAATACTGTTCGTAACCCCCTGAAAATATCATTGTTGGAATAACCCATACTAAAACAGAAGGAATTAGCACTATAATTGCTTTTAATAATCTATTTGGATCTCTTTTATGATAAAATGCACAAAAGAACCATAATGGAAACATATAAATGATTAAATCTTGTCTGAATCCTCCTGCCAGACCTAAAGCGATGATGGATGGATAGAAAAATTTTTCTCTTCCTCTAAAAACCTGGTAAGATAGATAAGCAACAGTGGTGGCAAGAAAAGCCTGAGTTGGATAAATTGTGGATATTTCTCCATAGTACCAGAATAATGGATTAAAAACCAGTAATAGCGAAGCTATTATGGCAATTTGTCTTGAAAACATCTGCTTAGCCAGGAAATAAATTAATATAACTG
>JAEYQZ010000246.1 GCA_023409695.1 Methanobacteriota archaeon
GTCGGTTGTGAATGTGCTTGTGCATAATGCTATTTTGTTACCTGATAAGTCAGTTAAACTATTGGAGTGTATGATTACGGTGTATTTGGTTGCTTTAGTTAGATTGCTGGTTGGTGTAATTGTTAATACATTTCCGTTGATGGATTTAGTGAGTGGCACTGTTTTTCCGTTGCTGTTTTTTAGTTCTATCCATCCATTTCCGTTTTTAATGGATTCGCTGAATGTGACTTTGATTACTTTGTTGACTGCTACGTTAGTTGCTTTGTTTGCAGGGTCTATGCTTTTTATAGTTGGAGCTGTTAAATCCGTAGGTGAACTTGTCGCATTAACAGTCGCATTAGCAGCCGATACATTGCTTAAAATAGGTAATAGCAAGCTAAAAACTATTATAATTGCTAAAAATAATTTTAACTTAATTTTACCGCCTCCGTGTCCAAAAACTACTCCTACTAAATTTTATAATTTAATTTTATGCTTTTTTTAAATTTAGAAACATTTTAAGGTTTTTGAACACTTTAATATTCTTTTATAGATTGTATATAAATATTTTGGTCCTAAATTTGAAAATAAACGCTATTAAATCAAATTTTTACATTTAAAACGAATTTAAATGGAACTAAAATAGAAAATTAATTCTAATAATTTATATATTGATTTTTAAATAACAAAGTCACGATTAAAAATGCTCTTGAAAAAAATATAGATTACAAACATCTTTTTAAAATAAATTTTAATTTCAAAAAATAAAAAAATGGATAAGACTACAGATTTCACTTAAAATGGTAAAGATGCGTATGTACCCTTTACTGTGGCCGTAGTAGTATTCCAATTTTTAATAACACCAAATGAATTGCTGTAACTAGTTCCATCCGCGTAGTACCATTTTCCGTTTACGTATACTTGAGCAATAACGTGTCCGTACCAGGTACCGCTTGAAAATTTAGCATAAACGTGTTCATATCGCGCCGGTATTCCTGCAGCCCTTTCAAGAGCCACTAATAGGTGAGCTGTATCACAACAGTTTCCTGTCATTTTATCAAGAGTACCAACTGCTCCGTATTTGGTATTATAATAGAATGAATAACCAAGATTATCCCGTACCCAGTTATAAATTGCCACGGCTTTAGCATATGTTGTAGTTTTACCACTTGTCAGTTTTGCAGCTAGTGCCTTAATCTGTGAATTAGTTACCTGACAGTTTGCTGTAGATACAAGGTATTTTTGTAATGAAGAAGTTGTACTGTATGCTGATACACTTGTAGCATTAGTTGTGAATGTGCTTGTGCATAATGCTATTTTGTTTCCTGATAAGTCTGTTAAACTGCCTGTGTGGATGATTACAGTGTATTTAGTTCCTCGAGTTAGGTTACTGGTTGGTTTTATTGTCAGTACGCTGCCACTAATTGACTTGGTGAATGACACTGTGTTCCCACTGTTATCTTTTAGTTCTATCCATCCTGTTCCATTTTTGATAGATTCGTTGAATGTGACTTTGATTGTTTTGTTAACTGCCACGTTTGTTGACCTGTTTGGGGGGTCTACGGTTTTTATGGTTGGTGCTGTGCTGTCGGTTGTGAATGTGCTTGTACATAGTGCTATATTATTTCCTGATAGGTCTGTTAAGCTCCCTGTGTGGATGATTACTGTGTATTTGGTTGCTTTAGTTAGATTGCTGGTTGGTTTTATTGTTAGTGTGTTTCCGCTGATGGATTTAGTTAATGCTACTGTTTTACCGTTGCTGTTTTTTAGTTCTATCCAGTAGTTTCCTGCTTTTATTGTTTCGCTGAATGTGACTTTGATTGATTTGTTAACTGCCACGTTTGTTGCTTTGTTTGCCGGATCTGCACTTTTTATAGTTGGAGCTGTTAAGTCAGTACTTGAAGCAGAACTTATCGCGTTAACAGTCCCATTAGCAGCTGATACATTGCTTAAGCTGAGCAATGCTACGCCAAAAACGATAAGCGTAGCTAAAAATAATTTTACCTTAATTTTACCGCCTCCGTGCCCAAAAATTACACCTACTATATTTAATAATTTTAATATACATTTTCTTAAATTTTAAAATTTTTTTTAAATTTCTGGACAATATAATGTTCAATTTTACAGATTATATAAATCTTTTGGTCTAAAATAGTTAAAATAACTCTATTAAATCTTATTTTTTCATTTAAAACAGTTTTATAGGTTATTAAATTAACATACTGCTATTTATAACTATGCATTGGCTTTTTAATCAAAAAAGCATTAACTATAACTATTTTAAGAAAAGAGACTTTCATAAAGAGTTTCATATTTATTTCATTGGCTTTTAAATATAAGTTAATACATTATTTGTACTAAATTTTAAAAAAAGAAAGGGATACACATGCTTAAAATGACAAAGAAGCATATGTACCATATATTTTTGCTGTTTTGGTATTCCAATTTTTTATAACCCCGAAAGTGTTTTTGTAACTGGTGGCATCTGCATTGTACCATTTACCGTTTACATATACTTGAGCAATAACGTGTCCGTACCAGTTACCGCTTGAAAATCTGGCGTAAACATGTTCGTATCGTGCTGGTATTCCTGCAGCTCTTTCAAGAGCTATTAACAGGTGCGCTGTATCACAACAGTTTCCTGTCATTTTAGCAAGAGTGCCGGCAGCACCATATTTGGTGTTATAATAGAATGAATAACCTAGGTTATCTCTTACCCAGTTGAATATGGCCACTGCTTTATCGTATGTTGAATTTTTACCAGTTATTATTGATGCTGCCAGTGATTTAATCTGTGAATTAGTTACTTGACAATTCTTGGTGACTTGAGTGTACTTTTGTACCGATGATGTCTTTGTTTCACCGCCTGCTGCTAAGTAAGCTGTACTTGTCGTGTTTGAGCTGGTAATATCGATTAAATCAGTACTGTTAGTTAAATTTGGAGTATCATTTGCATTTGTTAAATTACTGCTTTCCGCTATTTCCTGATCTGGGTTACAATATGTTGTGTTTTCAATGTCTTCAGTGGCGTATATATCCTCTAAGCTAAGCAGTGTTATACTACAAACGATAATCACTGCTATTAAGATCTTTACCTTAATTTTACCGCCTCCGTATCCAAAAACTACACCTACTAAATTTTATACTTTAAAAAATTCTTTTTATCAAATTTTAGAACCCTTTTTGAAGTTTATGGACAGTTTAATGTTCAATTTTGCAGATTATATAAATCTTTTGATTTAAAATTCGAAAATAATTGCTTTAGAATCTTATTTTTTCATTTAAAACTAGTTTATAATGTATTAAAATTAGGGAATATTGTTCACAGAGATGTATTTATATTTTAAGTAAATAGGTTGTAATTAAAATTATTTTAAAAAAATAGAGCTTGATAGATGATTTAAAATTTGGGTATATAACCTTCAAATATAATTTTGTGCTAATTTTAATATAAAATTGTGGAGAAGAAATTTTGTAGATATTTAAATCTACAAAAAATTTCTTAATAGGTGTTGCAAACCTAGAACTTAATTATATAATGTTTATTTAGTGTGCAATTATATTAAATCATTTATTTACGTCTTTGCCTATGGAAAATGCTTTTTCAAGCTTTTTACCAGTACTATAATAGAATCTGGATGAAGGATCGTATAAAAATGGCTTAATCTGTTCTATATCTGGATTTCCATTATCAAGTAAATTTTCATCCACTTTTACATCCATTATTTCGCCTGTAAAATGGGTGTGTAACCCTAATTCGGTTATGTTAACCAGTTTACATTCTAAAGTAAGTGGAAACTCTTTGATGTATGGTGCATCTACAAGTTCACTTTTAACAGGAGTTAATCCGGTTGCAGCAAATTTATCTCCATTTTTTCCTGATGCAATTCCAAAATAATCTGCTTCTTTAATATAATCCTCTGAAGGGACATTTACTGTAAAAGCTTTTTTATTTACAATATTTCCGTGGGTATAAGTAGCTTCTCTTACTGAAATGGAAACGCATGGCGGACTGGAGCAGGATATTCCTCCCCATGCAACATTCATAGCATTTGGTTTTCCACTCTCATCATAAGTTCCAACAATAAAAACAGGAGTGGGATACACAATTGTTTTTGCACCAATTGATTTTTTCATATTTATCACCGCTTAAATAATATGGACTGTTTCATTATTTATTACATGCTGTTGGAAGTTACAGTGATATCTGTTTGAATGTGTCAATTATCGGTTAAAGTGATGAACAAGCGTTAAATTAATACCATAAATTTAATATAAATATTAAGGGGATTAAAATGGAATTTGAAACTAAAATAATAAAATTAGAAGCTCCAGAAGATTGTAACTTAATTTTAGGACAGAGTCATTTCATAAAAACAGTTGAAGACCTTCATGAAGCAATTATAAATACAGTACCGGGTGCTGAATTTGGGCTTGCATTTAGTGAAGCTTCAGGAGATTGTTTGGTAAGAAAATCAGGCAACAATGAGTCTCTTACTAAGCTTGCAGCCGATAAGATGTTTGAGCTTGGATGTGGCCATTCCTTTTTGATATTTCTTAAAAATGCATATCCAATCAATGTTATACAACGTATAATGAACGTGCCAGAAGTTGTAAATATTTATTGTGCAACTGCAAATCCTGTCCAGGTAATAATTGCTGAAACTGAACAAGGGAGAGGCATTTTAAGCATAATAGATGGTTTTAAACCTAAAGGAATTGAAAGTAAGGATGATGAGGAATACAGGAAGAAATTTTTAAGGGAATTTGGTTATAAGTTTTAATATAACCTATTTTTACTTATTTAGAAAAATGAAAATTTAAACAATAATGGTTTATTTTTTATTTTAAATATTTTTTTTAAAATGATTGATGCTCTTTTTAGGGTTTAAGGTGCTGTATTTAAAAGTATAATCTTTTTTAGGTTATGTATGCATGGTTAATGACATATTGTATAATTAGCCATTTTTTAAGTTGTAATTTTATCTAAAATCCTTTTATAATTATTATTTTTTTCTATAAATCATTGAATTAAATTGCAATTAGAAAAAAATTTATATTTTTATGTTCATAATTTAATACTATAATAGAAAGAGGTCATTTTATGAGTGAATCCGATGTCGTATTTAAAAAACTTGGTGGAGAAAAAAGGTTCGGTAAGGATAAAGTCAAAATAAGAGAAGATTATGTTAGATTTTTAAATAAAACTGGCGGAGTGGTACAGATTAATATTAAAGCCCCACGGGAAGAACTTATAGATGCATATGAATTTTTCTCTAAGATAAATGATATGGAATCTCTTGGAATGGATATTGCAAATTCAGGGGATAGATGGAATCATTATTTTAGGGGAGTAACTGATCTTACAGAAGATGAAAGCGGATCTGGCTATAAATTTCAGGTTACGTTACAGATAAGGGATGCTGCTCCACAGTCACATGTACGTTAAGGGGCTTAATCTAATTATTTTTCATTTTTTGCTTGAATGTTTACAAAATCTATGATTTTGTAACAGCAAATCGAAGATTTGCATGCTACGATTTCCTTCAACATGTGAAAATCTATCGAAATTTTTAATTTCGATGCAGCAAAAACGAAGTTTTTGCATGTTTCAATTTTCACGGTTGCGAAATAAAATTAGCAAAACTCACGTTTTGCATTTTTGGAAATCTGAGATTTCCGATACCCCGAATGCGAAGCACTCGAAAATCTTGATTTTCGGTGCGTCAAAATCAAGAATTTTGACAGCATTCGAGGGCTCCAAACCCTTCGGGTTTGAGAGTTTCGCAAACATCGAAAAAATTTCATTTTTTCGAATATTGTAAAATCAAAGATTTTACACAGCAAAAATTTCTCAATGAGAAATTTTTGCATGCTGTCAAAATTTTCAATTTTGACGCATCAAAAACCTCCATAATATATTATAGATTATTAGGAGGTTTTTGAGTGCTGTTAAAAATCTGTGATTTTTAACGCATCGAAAATTTACATTTTCGAATGCTTCTTAAAAACATCATAAATTTCTTCAGGGCTTTTTAATATGTGTATGCCCATACTGGCTAGTTTATCAACGTGTTCTACATCTTCTTTTCTTATAATCAATTCAAGATCGCTTCCATCAGGAAGTTGTGTTACTGTAACACCTTCTTCTACATCTGATGGCAATACGTAAATTGGAATATTTGCTTTTTGGCCCATTATGGCTGCGTTAGGAATTAATGAGTCTCCTATTCTTAGTGCTATCTTTGCTACTGTATTGGACGTTGCGGGGGCTATTAACATGAATTCATAGGATCCAAGTTGTATTTCGCCTGCTAAAAACGGAGCATTGGCATTAATTTCTACCCACAGTCTATCAAAATCAATCTGTAATGGCTTAAAAAGACCATAGTATTTTAAAACCTGATCTCCAGCTTTAGACACATATGCCCTTATTTCAAATTCGTCCTCATACTCTTCTTTTATTTTTCGAACGATTTCTGTTATTTTTACCAGTTTATCGCCGCTTCCTGTTATTCCCCAAGCTACTTTTCGTTTTTTCATGACTCATTCTTTGTATTAAGTTTTTATTGTTTTTTTCTATTTTACCTAAATGAGAAATTAGATTATAACATAAACTTTAAGTTCAATACAGTATAATACAATCTCAAAAATTAAATTTTTAAACTGCTTATTAATTTAATTTTAAACCCTAATTAACAAAATTTAAGTTAAATTGAAGTTTATATCAGGTTTACAGGT
>JAEYQZ010000025.1 GCA_023409695.1 Methanobacteriota archaeon
CTATATAACAGGTTTATACAACGTTACTAAGTCCCTTACTTTAAATATGAGTGAGTCTGGAACTATTTATTACACTAAAAATGGAACTACACCAACCACAGCCAGTATCAAGTATACAGGACCAATAAGTATTGTTAGTACTACTACTTTGAAATTTATTGCAATAGATAAAGCAGGTAACAAATCGCCAGTCTATACAAATATTTATACAATTGACAAAACAGCTCCAAAAGTGACTTCAACATATCCTAAAAATGGTGCTACTGGAATTTCAAGAACAGCTACACTTTCTATTAAATTCAGCGAAAAAATTAAAGCAAGCACATATTGGTCTAAAATAGTAGTGAAAAACAAGTATGGAAAAGCAGTTTCAATCAGTAAATCAATTTCAGGAAACATTTTTTACATTAAAACCAACAGTAAAAGAGCTAGTTACTCATATTATACAGTGTACATTCCAAGGGCAGCAGTAAAAGACTATGCAGGCAACAATTTAGCAACAGGGTACACTTTTAAATTTAAAACAGGAAGATACTAAAAATTCTTCTTGTTTCTTTATTTTTTTAATAATTAGTGTATATCAAATAGATATTCAATTAACAATTAAAGATTTAATGAATTATTATAGAAAGTATGCTTATTTTATAATGATATATCGAGACTTCTTCCATTTTACTGCAATACATTAGTAATTTTATTGTACATTTTCAACTAACTAATTAGACTTTAAAAACGAAAAACTTTTAGGGAAAAACAAAGAAAAAAAATCTATATAACATATTTAGGAAAGTAAATAGTTTATAAATGACTGGACATTAAGTTCGTAGGAAATATGAATTTTCATGCTTTCCTGTTTTTTACGGAATTTAATTGCATTACTTATAAGATTCTGGAAAAGCTGAATCATTTGTTTATCATCTACCATTATAGTAGGAAGTGGATCTATTGTAATTACCGAATTACTTTCATCAATAGCTATTTTCAAACTATTTAATGTTTGATATAAAATTTCATTGAAGTTAGATTGTTTAAATTCATTACTTCTCGTATTAACACGCGAATAATCTAAAAGTGCCTTAATCATCATCTGCATTCGATTTGCACCATTTACAATATAATCTATAAATTCATCTGCATCTTCATCTAACTCATGTTCATATCGTCGCTTTAAAAGCTGTGTGAAACTAGCTATTGTTCTAAGCGGCTCCTGAAGATCATGAGAAGTGACATAAGCAAACTGTTTAAGCTCTTCATTGGAACGTTTAAGTTCATCTACAAGAATGTTTAATTCAACTGTTCTTTCCTGAACTTTAAGTTCCAATTTATCATGTGCTTTTTTTAATGATTCTTCAGCTTTTTTACGCTCAGTGATATCACTGTTAATTTCCATAAAACCGATAGGAACATTATTTTCATCTTTCTGTAATGCCCACCTGCTAGAAACTATTATCTTTTCACCGCCCCGTTTGCTATGAATTAATTCACCTTCCCAATAACCTTCACAAAGAAAACGTTCGCATGTTTCATTTAATGAATCTGGAAATTCAGTTTTAAGTAAATCATGGGTAATTTTCCCTAAAACTTCTTCCTCACGCCATCCATATCTCTCTTCAGCCCCATGATTCCAAAAAGTAATTTTATCATCCATATCATGAACAATTATAGCATCATGAGTGAGATTGAGCAAATCAGCCTGTTTTTTTAATTTTTTTTCTAATTTACATTTATAAAAGGCATTTTCTATGTTACATTTTAGTTCATAAATACCAGCTGGTTTTACAATAAATCCATAGGGTTCTGTTAATTTAGCCCTCTCAAATGTTTTTTTATCAGAATAAGCAGTTAGATATACCACAGGAATATCAAAACGTTTTTTAATCAATTCTGCGGTTTCTATACCATCTATTTCCCCTTTAAGCACGATATCCATTAAAATTAAATCAGGTTTTAATTCTTCTATTATGTAAATAGCATTTTTTCCAGTATCTACAATTGAAAGTACTTCAAATCCTAACCTTTCTAATGATATCTTAATATCTAATGCCGTAATTACTTCATCTTCAAAGATTAAAATTTTTATACACATAAAAAGTCCTTCATTAGATTTGATACATTTTTAAACTTATTAAAATATATAATTATTTGTATTATAATATGATTAGCTTTACACATATATAAATTAAAGGTTTAGATGAGCAGATAATAAATTTAAATTTAAAAAGTAAAAAAAAATACCACAATAAGATTAATAGACCATACTTAATCAATTTTAGTAAATTAAATCATAAAAATACAAAATTAAGGATAAATAGATAAAAAATAGCATTTAAAGAAATATTAATCCAGTATACTTTTTTTAATTATCTACTTTTCTTTTAAAATAAACTCAAAAATTAATGAAGCATTAGTACAAAATTTTTAATATTATTAAGTATAAAAGTATTATTATGTCTAATCAAAAAATTAATAATAAACAAAGAGTTGAAAGCCCATTTAAAAAACCAGAAATCATAACAGAAGGGTATTTAAACATAATAGAAAATACATTAAAATCATTTAAAAAACAAAAAAAAGCAGATATCCTCTATTTAGACAATATTGAATCTCTATTAGAAAATTACAAGAAAGAACTAGAATATATGGACCAGAAGAACAAAGAACTGTATAATAATATTCTAAAATTAATTGAAAATAAAAAAGCCCTGGATAATGAGGTTAAAGAAGATTTAAAAAAAACAGATAAACATATCCAACTAATTCAAATCCAAAAAGAAGTATAAATAGCATGTTTAATTATATTTAATAGCTTAAATTAATTTTATAAATAAATTTGTCTTAAAATCCAGCTAGATTTAAGTAAATATTAACACATTTAGTTTATAATTAGTTACCGAATTATATATAATCTATTAAAAGATGTAATTCATGGAATCTATTTTAAAGTTTATTGAAATAGAGTGAAAAATTTAATCATTTTAAATTTACCTTTAAATTTCCACCATAGTTTTAAAATGTAAATAAAATTAAATTTAAAGGTCAAATACTTTGATTATAGTAATAATATATAACCTGAGAGTGTAATACTATTATACCCGTATAGAAAAGCTTATTAATGATTTAGATACAATATGTTAGTATATCCTTCAATTATAACCATTCATACTGATTATATCATTTACATAATCTGAGATTACACCTAATATTTCTGTTATTTTTATTAATTTCGAGGTGATAGATATGAAAAATAAGGTAGTAAATTGGTGGAACATTATAGTCAAATTAAAAAACGACAATTCGTTATGGGACTATCTAGAACCTGCAGAGATGATGGAAATCGTGCAAAGGATTAAAGAAGCAAAAGAAATGATAACAGGGTTAGATAAGTATATTAATATAGATATAAGGCCTGCACTGCAGAAATTGAATTTTTATTAGCCTAATTTCTATATCGCTTGCTTTTATATTAACCCTTTTATTTTTCATTTATAATTTAACAGCTTATTTTTAAAGTTTGATCATAATTCAATCTAGATAATCCAATTTTAAGATGACATGACTGTATAATCATTTTAAACAAATCTGCAAGAGAATATACAAATTAAATTACTATTTCAACATAAATTCTCCTCAATAAAATATAATTAAAAGTTTAGAATTAGAGAATAATCTTAAGATTATGTAGATCTGCATCTATTACTTCCTAATCTGTTATTAACTATAATCTGAATCTTAAATACATAGGTGTATATAATATTAAATCCAAATATGTTAATACTGGAAGTTTTTTTTCTCGGAGGTTAAAAAGATGTCAGAAGAAAATGTGGTATACATTGGAAATAAACCTGTAATGAACTATGTTCTAGCTGTAGTAACTCAAATGAACGGTGGCGTTCCGTCTGTTATGTTAAAGGCTCGGGGAAGAGCCATAAGTAGGGCGGTTGATGTTGCTGAAATTGTAAGAAACCGATTTATAACAGAGGCAGAAGTTGGAGCTATAGGCATCAGCACAGAACAAGTATCAAGTATGGAAGGATCAAGCAGTAATGTTTCGGCTATCGAAATACAACTCAGTAAATAGTAAACTAAAAATTCATATAAAACCTCTTTTTAAAGAGAAATCTTTTTTCTCTTTTTAAAAAATTATAATAAACTATTTTTTAAAATAAATATCAAATTAAAGTCCCATTTAACTATTTTTAACCAAAAAATGAATTATACATTATCATTTAATTTTACAAACTAGTACATAATATGTACTAAATATTTAACTAAAATTACCACTATTTTCAGTAAAAAAGTTTATATTTGATTAAAAACATCTTCATTATATCCCTTAATTACGATTATATCTATTTAGAATCCAGTTTTAACCATTTAAATCAGGATTCATATTTCTTTTTTAATAAAAGTTGACTAAAATGGAGACTTTCATTCATTTAGGATAGTTTATCTCCATTTATATTGTTAAATTATATCTAATATCAAACATTGGAATGACCACAAATGAAATTCAGGAAAAAAACAGAAAACAAGAATGAACCAGAGGATTATTTAAAAAAGGCAAGCAAATGTAATCCAAAAGGGCTAAAAGAACTACTTAAACAAATTGAAGCCGAAATTGCAGTATGTAAAGGGAAAAATCATGATCTCTTAATAGCAAAGACCATAATTACCAGCAGATTAGCTTCAATGAGAGATAGTGGTAAAATACCATTATAACCTCTCATTTCTATAATTTTAAAAATAAAAACATCTATTTAGTTATGTAGCAATCAATTGTTAAGTAATTTCAATTTAATTTACTACTCTTTAGATGTACCAGCTTCATGTCTGTTGTTCTTAATATTTGACAAATTGTCATCATGAACAAAATTAATAATTCACAGACCAGAAATACTATATTACTCTCATAGGACATGCAAAAACATTTACTGTACTTAAATAAATAAACGAAACTTGTTCAGTTATTTAATTAAATACACGACACAATATTCAAACAATGAGCGTAAAATATATGCTAGCCCATAAAAAATGATTATGCGAGTTAATATTTATTTTGCTGCAGTCAGTGGAATTTTCCAGATGTAGCCAATTCTTTTTGCGGCTTCGGATCTCTTTCCTTTCTTTTTATTTTCGTTTACGTAATCTTCACTACCTTCCCATTTTTCCACATTTTCATCAAGGAATTTAGCTATTTCTTCACTGTATTTTCTTGTTCCAATTGTGTAGTAATCAGCTTCATTACGGATATAACTAATTCCATCGCCTTTTTCTTCCATAAAATTTGATATTTCAATTAATTTTTCATAAAACTCTGCATCTACCATTTAATTTTTCTCTCCTTTTAATAATTTAATTATACCATATATTCCTTGAAACTTAGTTCTGATCTTAAAATTTTTCAATATGGTAAAATAAGCAATGTTATTTATATCTTATTTACATATATGTTTCTTTTTATTGCACTTAAATAGAAAAATTTAAATTGGAAATTTAAGATTTGAAGACATACTACTTTTTTAAAAAATAAAGATATTGAAATAATGAAAAAACGTTTACCCTTCTTTTGAGATTTTACAGATTATTGCATAATTCATTTATTACAGACCAGATATCAAACTATAATCTAGATAGCACGTACGAATAACTATTTATCAAAAGGTTAAATTACTATTAACTATGTCAAGAGAAAGCATTTACAGGCGGTACATTCCTGCAGTTATGCCCAAAAAAAATAATTGTGCATACTGGTTCGTGTTTAACCAAGATAAATTGTTGATAACTGATAAAAATGATATTAAGATTCCTCATGCAAAAAGTGTAGAAGAACTTGATATTTTTCCAATTAGAACCCAATATCTAGGAACATTAGATGGATATCCCTGTTACTCCGCAGAAGTTAATTCGTGTCAGAATGAACTGAAAGAAAGAGATTTTAGAGATTTACGCTCGTTATACGGTGTTTTAGATGAAGATATATTCCTCTTGGCAGGGAAAGCTTTTCAGATTGTAAACTGGGATCAGACACACCAGTACTGCGGTAGGTGCGGTACTCAGACAGAAAAGATGGAAGGTGAAAATGCAAAGATCTGTCCAGAATGCGGATTTACAAGTTACACTCGTATTTCTCCAGCTATAATAACCGCAGTATTAAAGGATGATAAAATTCTACTGGCTCGTGGCAGTAATTTCCCCGAAAACTGGTACAGTATTATTGCAGGATTTGTAGAACCTGGAGAAACCCTTGAAGAATGTGTAGAAAGAGAAGTTATGGAAGAAGTAGGACTAAAGGTTAAAAATATAAGATATTTTGGAAGTCAACCTTGGCCATTTCCCCATTCACTGATGATTGGCTTTATATCAGATTATGAAAGCGGGGAAATATGTGTTGATAATTATGAGATAACAGATGCAAAATGGTTCGATGTGGATACTCTCCCAGATCTACCTTCAAATATGAGCATATCCCGAGAAATTATAGACTGGTATATAAACTCAATGAAATCGAAATAGGTTTAAATTATATAATCTAATTAAAAGCATAATTAATGCTCTAATTCAGAAAATGGATATCTCTATTATTTTTTGACAACCGTAATTTTTATCTTTATAACTGATCTATATTAGTTTAGTTAAAAACTACTAAATTTAGGATCTATTAATATGAATGAAATATCAACTGACCTTATTGAATCATTGAAAACCATGGGACTGGCTGAATACGAGGCCAAAGTATATTCTACTTTAGTATTATTTGAACGTGCAGAAGTTAAACGAATATACGAATATTTAAATGTGCCTAAACCCAGCGTATATCAAAGTTTAAAAGGGCTAATGGACAAGGGTCTGGTAATGATGGTTAGTTCTAAACCTGCAATTTACAGGGCAGTTCCACCCAAGATAGCCCTTAGACATCTTATAGAAATCCATAAAAATGCAGAAAAAAGTGCTCTTGAAGAACTGGAACATCTTGAAAAAAGTAATTTAGAAACTGAAGATTCTGAAATCATATGGACTCTTTTCGGTGAAAATAATGTGGAACACAGTATGGAAGAGTTAATGCGAAAAGCTAAAAAGTCAATAAAGCTCTTACTCCCTACAGAATATATAGATTTTCTTTCTTTTATAGGTAACAAAGACTTAAAAATTGAATTATTAATATTTGGAAAGGACACTTCCATTGCAAGTCGTTACAACTTAAAAAATTTAACTGTACATGACGGACAGGAAATAGATGTTTTAGACTTCGGAGATCTTTCTAAATATTTAGATAGCCTCCCTTTACCTCCAGAACAGTATGCTAAATCCATATTCATATTCATTGATGATAATGAATTCATGTTTGTACCACCATATCCTGGAAAGACCAAATCTGGCGTTACATCAAAAAATCCTTACCTTATAGGTCTTGTGAATATAATAGCTGGCGCAATATGGGAACACACACCAGAAGTACCATTAGAATAAATCATTAATTTTAATTTGTAATTATATTATATTTTAACTTTTTAATCTAGATTTTTAAGCTCATATCCTAATATAAAATACTACAATATAGAAATATTTAAGTATTTAAACTTTTAAATTATACTTGAACATTAAACCAGTATATTATTTGAAGGATTATAAAACAAGGACCACTATTAGTCAATTATCTTCTCAACACCTTTTTTAACTAGTTATTAAACTAAACCACAAAAAATAGCGAATTATCAAATAATTAAAAATTTAATAGATCTATTGTTTGTAAAATACAATTAATAACTACTTATTCACTGCATAGTAGTTATAGCTTTAATTACTGCTATTAACCCCGTTTAATATTATAAAAGAACAATAAACAGACTTAATGGGCAGAAAAGAATTAAAAAAAGTATTTTAATTTAAACAATACATAAAAACTAATTTAAAAAAAAACGAAAACTTTTATTTTAATATATATTTGAAATTCTGGTAAGTAGTTTTTAACATAACTACTATCAAAAAGTTTATATACTTAATGGTCCTTTATATATTTCTTTACATAGTTGTCATGTGGATAACTACCATACTTAATTATTCATTTAATTATTCAATATAACAATTTAAAAATTAGGACGGAGATTAATGATAAAAGGGATAACAGAAATCTTTAAAAATGATATTAAAGCCATTATACGTAACCCAGTAGTCATATTTGTATTAATAGTAATTATCTGTATACCTACACTTTATGCATTACTTAACATGCAAGCAACATGGGATCCCTACAGTGAGACTCAAAATATTAAAGTTGCTATAGTTAACACTGATTCCGGTTATACTGCTAATGGTACACATTATAATGTTGGAAATACGTTAGTTGATGAACTAAAAAACAATACCAATTTTAGCTGGCAGTTTGTTGACAAAGATACTGCCTTAAATGGAGTTAAAAATGGAACATATTACGCGGCACTCATAATTCCAACTAATTTCAGTGAAGATTTACTTTCAATTGAAACTACAACCCC
>JAEYQZ010000261.1 GCA_023409695.1 Methanobacteriota archaeon
ACCAAATCTAATGTTCAAGGCATTTGGTTACCTTCATCCTATGCAAGTACTGTAAACGTGACATCGTTAACAAAAACGGGCATTACAGACATATTTATAAAAGTCAACCAGACTAATTATGAAAGCGTGCTTACAACTATTTTAAATAGGGTTTCAGGAGCCGGAATAAACATACATCCCTGGATTACCTGTTTTAAGTATTCAAATGGTAGCTGGGCTAACCCTCAAAACAGCACTTATGTTAACGGTTTAATCAGTTTCATTTCAAGTGTTACAAAATACACCGTAAATGGAGCACATGTAGATGGAATACACCTGGATTACGTGAGGTATCCGGGTACTGCTTATAAATATAATGGGACAGCTGCAATAACATCCTTTGTTCAAAAAGTCTATACTACAATAAAATCCATCAATCCAGCAGAAGAAGTTTCCGCGGCACTGATGCCCGAAGGTTCAGTAAACGGATATTATTATGGTCAAGACTACGCTCAACTTGCAAAATATCTTGATTTAATGGTTATAATGGCTTACAAGGGTAACTATGGATATGACAGTTCAACAGGTACCAGCAGCAGCGGAAAAAGCGGTGCAGCATGGATAGGTTCAACTATAAAGTATATAGTTAGTCAAGCTAACGGAACATCAGTTATAGCCGGTCTTCAAACATACCGTTCAGATAGCAATATAACCATAATCCCTGCAAGTGAATTACGAAATGACATAAATGCAGCGATAAGTAATGGATCTCAAGGATATGTGTTGTTTAGATATGGGTTGATAGACGAAGCATTCATGGATATCTAAAAAAATGCAGTAATGCATTTTTATTCTATTTCTTTTTTTAAAGTGTCAATTTAAATTAAATGTCTATTTAAATTCCCAATAAGTGCATTTTAAAGCAGTTATAAATCTTTATTTCTTAAAAGCAATTTCAGTCAAGACCTGCTTATTTTAAAAATTTATATTTTGATATTAACATTAATGCATTATTTTAATTCGGTAAAAGTCGGTTTTAAATAAAAAAATACGATTTTAAAGGGTTATTCTCACAATTTCAAACCAAAAGGTTTATATAATCTGTGAAAACGAAAACTACAGTGTCCATAAAATTCAAAAGATTTCTGAACTTTAAGAAAACAAATTCTTAAATTATGAATGATTTTAAACGTATTTTTTGGATATGGAGGCGGTAAAATTACAAAAAAAACATTATTAACAATGTTACTTATTTTAAGTTTATCAATGCTAAGCATAAACAGCATATCTGCCGCTACAGAAACTGGAAATGCAACCAATACCAGTGAACAAAATATAACCTCAAATGTGACAAACTCCAACAATACAACAAACATTCAAAATTCTACAAATACTGTCAATTCAAATACGACAAATTCTAGCAACAAGACAATTATTCAAAGTATGGAAGCTGCTGGTGGGAGTTCATACTCAAAAGTGAAGGGAATCTGGTTAAAATCTGAAGATGTGGCTAGTTTAAATGTTACGACACTGCAAAATTTAGGAATTACAGACATATTTGTTAAATCTAACTTAATTTCTGATCCAACATATTCGAGTGTCCTAACTGCTATTTTACAGAAATTACAAGGTACTGATATAAGAGTACATGCATGGATCACGTGTTTCAAGGATGCAAACGGCAACTGGATTGATCCTGCAAATAAAACCCAGCAAGATTTTTTAATTAGCAGCATCACAAGTATTGTAAAAAATTACGGTATAAGTGGAATTAACCTAGACTATGTAAGATATTCTGGATCGGGAAGCAATATAGCTGATGAAAGTGGGACAATAACAATAACTGCATTTGTGCAATTAGTTTACAATACCGTTAAATTTCTCAATTCATCAGTAGCAGTCTCAGCAGACTTAATGCCCGAAGGATCAGTAAACGCATATTATTATGGTCAGAATTATGCCCAACTCGCACAATATCTCGATTTCATGGTTCCAATGATTTACAAAGGTAACTACGGATACAACAGTTCAACAGGTACTAGCAGCAGCGGAAAAAATGGTACAGACTGGATAGCTTCAACAGTTGCATATATAGTTAGCCAAGCTAATGGAACTCCCGTTATAACAGGTCTTCAAACATACCGTTCAGATTACAATGTAACAGCAATACCCTCAAATGAATTACAAAATGACATAGATGCAGCAATAAATAATGGATCATCAGGATACGCATTATTCAGATATGGGCTAATTAACAGTAGTTTTGGTGTTGAAAGCAATATTCCAACAGTAATAAGCATAGATCCAGCAAATAACGCTGTAAACGTGCCAATCAACAAAGTAATCAAAATCACTTTCAGCGAACCAATAAAAGCGGGAACACTATCTATAGGAGTCAAAAATCCATCCACCGGATCATACATACCCATAACCACTTCAATTAGCAATAATATTCTAACAATAACTTTAAACAGTAATCTAGCTAAAGCAACAGCATATTACATAATACTAAATGCAGGCTGTGTCACTGACCTTGCAGGAAATCCATTAAGCAGTTATTCCAGCAAATTTACCACTGATTCTACGATACCCACGGTTGCAAGTATAGATCCAGCAAATAACAGTGTAAACATACCAATTAACAAAATAATTAAAGTTACATTCAGCGAACCCATAAAAGCAGGAACGTTATCAATAGGCATTAAAAACATGAAGACATTGAAATACGTACCAGTAACCAAAACTATCAGCGGAAATATTTTAACAATAACACCGACCATCAGTTTAACCAGAGCGACATTATATTATGTAGTACTGAATGCAGGAAGTATAACTGACCTGGCGGGAAATGCAATAAAATCATGTATTACCAAATTTACCACTGATTCTACAGCGCCAAAGGTCAAAAGCATCGATCCGGCAAACAACAGCGTAAATATGCCCATTAACAAAGTAATCAAAATCACATTCAGCGAATCCATAAAGGCAGGGACACTATCACTAAGAGTTAAAAATTTAAGAACCGGATATTATGTCCCAATAACTAAAAAAATCAGCGGAAATATCTTAACCATTACTCCAACCAGCAACCTACTTAAAGCAACACAATATTCAGTTATATTAAACACATGCAGCATAACTGACCTGGCGGGAAACCCATTAAAATCATATACAACCAAATTCACAACCGACAAGACAGTACCAACCGTTAAAAGCATTGATCCAGCAAATAACAGTGCAAATATAGCAATTAACAAAGTAATCAAAATCACGTTCAGCGAA
>JAEYQZ010000121.1 GCA_023409695.1 Methanobacteriota archaeon
TTAACAATGGTTACAATTAGGGGTTTACAATTGTTGGATACATCTGTATCTATCTGCGATGTAGTTTCAGATGATGGAACATCTGCTGGGTCAACTACAGTATAATTACCATCATCTAACTCAATTACACCGCCATCTAAACTTTCATTTAATTGATCTACATCTGATGAGTCATCATCTTCAAATTCAATGTCCAGTTCAGTAACTATATCATATCCATCCTCATCAAATTGATCATCTTCATTTAACTCATCAAAATTATTATTTTCATCTGGATGACTTTGAGCATCAGCAACATAATCAGTACCTTCATCAATCGTATCTGCTGCTTCCAACAAATCATCGCCAGTGCCATTATCGGATTCATCTACACTTGCTGAATCAACTATATCACTGCTATCTGGCTCATCGATGTATTCGATATCATCGCCAGGCGTATTAAATGAACTAACAGTGTAATTATCCGTTTCATCAGGCCCATCATCTGATGGATCTACCACCATATAATTACCAATGTAGTTATCATCGCCATCATATCCATTGATATAACTGCTATCTTCATCTGCTGGATTCGATACATCATAGGAAGTTACTATATCCTTAGATGAGCCTGTTACCTGAGATACATCTTTATCACCATTAATTTGTTTAACTGCTGTAGAAGTGACAGCTTGTTGATCTGCAAGGGAATCCGCTGCAACTGCTGGTGTCACTCCAATCATTAAGATTACAAGAAAAATTGCCATCCATAATTTCATATCATCACATCCAATTATAACAATTCATGATTTTGATTAATAAGTTTCATAGTATATAATCTTAACTATTTTAAGGCCGTATTAATGGTTCTTAGTTGTTCTATTAAGGCAATATTGCTCTTAAATTACAAATAAGATTTATATAAGATAATTTTACAAAATTAATATGATTTTAACTTAATAAATAGAAATAAAGTCATATTATCCAAAATTTGAATTAAATATACTGCTATGAATTAGCAAAATAAAGTCTAAAATTTGGACTAATATGTGACAAAAACGATATAAAATAAAGTCTAAAATTCAGACTATACTGAAAGAATTAGTAAAATAAAATCCAAATTTGGATTAAATGTTTTACAGGAATTAGTAAAATAAAATTCAAATCTCAAATCAATACTGAAAATAGTATAAAGTACAAATTTTGGACTTAAAATTTGAGAAATAATTAATTTGCATAATGCATTCTAAAACCTTAATTTACTTTTCAACTTAGCCAATTATCAAAAAATAATTAAATTACTTTAAATTAAATTAATAAGCTAATTATGGACTTAATAATGCTTAAAAGATAAATAATTCATTTAAACTAAAAATTAAATGTGGGTATAGATTTAAAAAAGAAAGTTTTGAGAAAATATCAGCTAAAAATAACATTAAGTTATCTACACTGATATCAATCAAAAGTAGTTAAATTAAGTTAATATTTATTTAAAAGTAAATTTAGTCTCTAACAGACTCTAATTCGCTTAAAACATTCCATATAAGGGTTCTTGCATGTATAGGAATATTCGGATCATTACTAATTTCGTCAAGTATTGAAATTACAGTACTTGCACGGATAGTAGGTTCTTCATCATCTTTTGCCAATATATCCTTAGATTCTTCTGCTGCCCTCCTAATATTTCTAGGAACGCTTGTATCTTCCATTATATGTTGTAATATCTGATTAACACGATCAAATGCCTCTTCATTCATAATGTGACCTCCATAATATTTTTAGATAAGAGAATTCATAAAATAATCTAACTATTATTTTTTATATTTAATAAACTAAAAACCTTTTGGTATTTCAATAATTCACTTATTTTTATTTGAATTTAAAAAATTTAAGATTTCATCCATGAACTTCATATCAAAGGTAATATAGCCTGCTTTATCATTACATAACTTTAATTTTCTAGCCGTTAGAAACCACAGCAATAGCTATAGTAACTCCATTAAATGATGTTTTCTTCAATACAAGTCTAGAATTCTTTCCCGCTGCTATTAAAGCAGCCGGCTCACAAACTCCATGAATACCAAATTTTTTCTTAACAAATGATGATTTTGAATACCCATCATAGTTAAAATTTTTTAATTTATCTAAAGGAACTATTTCAAGGGGCATGTTAAATTCAGAAACTGCTTCAATTATCCCTTTCTCATTCCTTTTCATTTCACCTGTTGAAATTACATCTATTCTCGAAACTGGTAACTTAAGCGTATTCATTGCCTCTGTAATTGCACTTTCAATATTTTCTTTTGGAATATCCTTCCGTGCACCTATACCAACTACAACTTTTTCAGGTCTTAAAACAATTTCAGTATCTTCAAATAAGACTTTGAAGTTATTTTCACCAGACTCACTTATATTATAAGAATATTTAACCTGTAGATCATCGAAAATAAAGTTAAATCTTGATGGGACCAATAGTTCAGGAAATTCATCCATGACTAAAGCAGAATTTATACTTTTTATTCCTTCAGGGTTTTCAATATCAAGATAATATTTTTTTGCAAGTGAATCTATCCCAAGTTTACCATGTACATCTGTAGCCGTTGTTATAACTGGGTCCGCGCCAGTAATTTCTGCAATTTTCTTTGTAATTTCATTGGCACCACCAAAATGGCCTGAAAGTAAGCTTATAACATGTTTTCCAGCATCGTCCATGACTATAATTGCAGGATCTTCCAGTTTACTTTCAATTAATCCACAAATACTTCTTACCATAATTCCTGTTGCCATTATACCAATTATACAGTCGTATTCATGGAATACTGATTTCAGTGTCTTTTTAACGTTTTTATGGAATATATCAATGCCAGTTATCGTAGGATCATCTATAAGATTCTCCAGGATTTTAGATGCAATATCCTGAGAATTTTTAGTTATGGTAATTATGGCAATTTTCATAGGCAGCCCCAGTCTATATTAAATCATGCAAATACATGTTGTGATGATCCATTAGACTATGTTTTAAATATCAAATATACTATTGTAAATTATAGCTCTCAGAATACTTTGTAAATATTCTTCTTACAATTCTTAAATATTAATTTAAGAATAATACTCTAATTTAATAATTTAATTAAAACATAATATCCCCATGAAAATTAATAAAAGCTTAAATATGACTTATTAAAAATAATGTCATTGAAGGGGAATGTATTATGAAACAAAAAATATTAATTGTTGGAATTTTGATAATTGCAGGTTTAATTTTAGCTTCTCCTGCATCAGCAGCTACATTAGTAGATAAAAACACACATACGATATATAGCCCTAAATTTAACAGTTATGGGACTATGACATACAATACTTACAAAATTAGTACAACTCATTATAGAACTTATATCTATGTTAAATATAGAAATGGAAAAGATGGAAAGTTACAGATGGATTTAACCAAGCCTTCATATAGTAAAATTAAAATTGTCACTGTACAACGTACTGATTGGGGTAATGCAACTCATACTAACTATATATCCACTTCATGGAGTGTTTACAAGTTCTATTTCTCCTATTGGAAATATGTGCTAAGATCAATGTAGATCTTAATTCCTCATTTTATTTTTTAGATTAATTTTTTGAAAAAATAGAAGAACAGCAAATATTTCTGTATTGTTTCATTTTGTAGCAAATTGAAAATAATTAATCTTTAGTTTTTAATTTTCTTATTTTAACTTCTATATAATAATCCCATCCTGTACATCTGCGGCTTCTAATAATATATTGAGAATATAAATTTGTCTTTCACTCTTTTTAGTTATACTTTGTAAATATACTTCCTACAATTCATAAATATTAATAGAATACATTCTTTTTTTCAAAAATCAATTTCTTAGCAACACAATTTCTAAAATCATTTTATAACATTTCTCTAATTTCTATTTTTTAATAAAATGCACCCTATTTTCCAAAATTAAAGTATTAATTATGATACAACCAAAAATAAATAGATCATATCAAAATTATTCAGTTATCAATCATAAATAACATTCTTTGAAACATTTTCCAAATATAAAAAAGAGTAAAATATATTACATCTGTAGATAAATTTAATACTTAGCTAAGAAAAGCGTATGGGTAATAGTAAATAAAAATTCACAATCGATATTTATTTAGAATTATTCTTGGTGTATCCATGTA
>JAEYQZ010000131.1 GCA_023409695.1 Methanobacteriota archaeon
TCAGTTTTAACTCGAAGTACTGCTTCCCCTTCATCAAGGTTTTCCATGTTTTTCCAGCGTTTAAGATTCTCTTCCACGCCTAAATCTCTGCATGGACACGGCAGTGACTGGTCTTTTAGTTTTTTGAACTCACCGGCTTCACAGTCGCACATGTAAGCTGCACCCATTTCAATGAGCTTTTCTGCATATTCATAATAAATCGGGAGCCTGTCACTTTGAATGATTTTCTCATCAATTTTAACGCCCATCCACTGCAGGTCTTCATCTATCATTTCATAGGCATCAGGGTCGACTCTACGTGGATCTGTGTCTTCGATACGGAGAACCAGTTTACCGCCGTATTTCTTTACATATTCATTATTTAAAACAGCAGCCCTTGCATGCCCTATATGGAGAGGACCACTAGGGTTAGGTGCAAACCTTAAGACAACTTCACCTTTAACATCTGGAAGGTCCGCGAGCCCTTTTTGCTCTACTTTCTTTTCTTTTTCTACTAATCCGCCCCTTTTCTCAAGTTCGCTGGCTTGAGTTTCTGGATCCATAGAATTCACTTTTCCAACAACTTGACCTGCAAGTTTAGAAACTTCTTTTGCTTGGCTTCTGAATTCAGCGTGAGAACTCATAATACTGCCAATTACAGCACCCATTTGGGCTTTTCCTTTATGTTTAACTGCATTTGTTAATGCATATTTATATAAAAGGTCTTCTAAATCGCTCATAAAATCACCCACAAAATAAATAGTTAAAACCCTCAAGCAACTTTTGCTTGGGGCTCTCAAAATCTCCGATTTTGGAGTTCCGGAAATTGAAAATTTCCTTCAACCCTCGAAAACCTACGGTTTTCGAAAGTCTTAAAATTTGATTTTAGGGCCTAGAAATGTATTTTCTAAGATACCTAAAATTTAAGTATATAAATGAAAAGTCCCTCAAACACAAAGCTTTCGAAAATCTTCGATTTTCGATGCATCAAAAACGAAGTTTTTGATAGTGTTTGGGGTGCCGAAAATCCTCAAAATCCTCAAAAAAATTGAAAATTTTTTTGGGAGCCCTCGAAAACTCCGTTTTCGGGGCCGAGGAAACGTAGTTTCCTCCGGTTAGAAAATATGAAATATTTTCTAAAATTCTTTGAATTTTGATGGAATTTTCGAGCATTTAGTGAGTTCTCTCAATTACAAAATCAGCAAATAATTCAAGTGCCTTTTTTGCATCGGAATCATCTAAAACATTTAAAAGCTCTTTTGCAGTTTTGACATCTTCAAGAGCTATATTTCGAGTATATTCAACGGCATCATATTTTTCAAACAGTGCGATTGCATCGTCCACTAAATTCTCATCATTTTGGTTTAAGATATAGATTAACCTTTCTTTATCTTCATCGGATGCCTTTGAAAGTGTATGGACAACCATAAGGGTCATTTTACCCTTAACTATGTCACTGCCGACTGGTTTTCCAATTTCTGCAGCATCACTTACCACATCAAGGTAATCATCCTGAATCTGGAATGCCATTCCAATTAATCTTCCGTATTCTGCAAGAGCATCAATCTGTTCATCTGTTCCGCCACCGATTAATGCCCCTGCTTTAGTTGCAGCAGATATAAGTGCAGCTGTTTTTTTGTAGATCATGTTCAGGTATTCATCTTCATTAACGTCTAATTTACCCTCAAATCCAATATCTAATGCCTGTCCTTCGCATAATTTAATACATGCATCTACTGCAGAACTCATGGCACGCATGATCCTTTGAGGCTGGACATTCTCTGTATTTGTTTCAAGCATAGATCCAAATGCCTTTGAGAATATGGTGTCTCCAGCTAAAATTGCCATTGGTTCTCCCCATATGGCATGAACTGATGGTTTTCCTCTCCTCATGTCATCCTTATCCATTATGTCATCATGTATAAGGGAGAAAGTATGAATCAGTTCCACTGCTGAGGCTGTTTTAAAAGCATCTTCTTTTCTGCCGCCGACAGCTTCACAGCTTAATATAACAAGTGCGGGGCGCATTTTCTTTCCCCCAGCCTTAGTTAAATGAGCTGATGCTTCACAGAGGGATGAAGGATCAATTGTCTTCAATGACTCTCCAATTTCTACATCAACGTCTTCAGAATATTCTTTAAGTACCTGCATTACTTTCATCAAACTCCTCCGTTAAATACCTGTGCCTGGCCATTCCTTAGTATATGAATATTGTTTCCTAGTTTATAACCTTCTTCCTCTGCAAGTTCGGTGTAAGATGCAAGCATCTCAAGACTTCCATGTGATGGAATAATATGCATTGGATTGAGCATTCTTATGAAGTCCCTGTGATCTTCACGTCCTGCATGTCCAGATACGTGGGCATTTGTAAATATTCTGGCACCACTTGATTTAAGTCTTCTCTCAAGCAAATTCCTGTTTGCAACATTCATAGGGTTTGGAATTATAGGTGCAGATATTACCACATTATCCCCATTTCTAACATTGAAATGTGTTTTTCCAGCTGCAATACGAGGTAAAAGTGCATCTGGCTCTCCTTGATGTCCTGTTGTAACTAAAAGGTATTCAGATCGTTTTTCTTCTGCCCTTGCAAGGGCTTTGTTTACTGCCTTTGGACTTCCATATATACTTGCAGTTGCAGGTAGTTTTAAAATTCCCATACTTTCAGCTAGACTACAGAACCGCTCCATAGATCTTCCAAGAAGCAGCATCTGCCTGTCGCTTTCCTTTGCTATATTACATATAGCCTGGATACGTTCTATATGAGATGAAAATGTTGTAACAAGCATTCCGCTTTTCTCATCCATTGGACCAAGCATTATATCTTTAAGCATGATCCTTGCAATCTTTTCAGAATGAGTTTTAGCCTCCCCTCCTTCTGAAGCTCTTGTAGTATCGACTATAACTGCAAGAACACCTTTTCTTCCCAGTTCTTTTAATCTGCCGTAATTTGGGGGTGGAGAAAGTAACTGATAGTTGTCAAATTTAAAGTCATTTGAATAGACTATAATACCTTCAGATGTATGTAAAGCTGCCATTGCAGTTTGTGGAATACTGTGAGTCATTTGGATAAACTCAAGTGTTATATCTGGAGATATCTGACATTTTTCTCCAGGGTTTAAAACCTGCAGTGGGTTTGTAACTGTAAATTTCTTTTCTGCCTTAATAGTTCGCTCTATAAGAGCTAAAGTGTAAGGAGTTGCTATTATAGGAGCTTCATATCTATGTGCAAGCTTTGCAACTGCACCTATATGATCTAAATGTCCATGTGTAAAGACAATTGCCCTTACTTTTCCATCAACTTCCTTCATTAAAGTATCGTCTGGAATAACACCTCTCTCAATTAAATCAAGGCTGTGCATTCGCGCGATATCTGTATCTTCATGAATATGAATTCTATCAAGGTGAATTCCCATATCGAATATGACAACATCGTCTCCGACTTTAACAGCAGACATGTTTTTTCCGACTTCTTCATATCCACCAATTGCTATTACTTCAACGCTCATTTTTGACCTCCGTGCGTCTTTTTACGTATAAAACAAACCTTTTATTGATTAAGCTAGATTTTATGTGCCTATCAAATCTCTAAAGTTTGCAATAATATTGATTATATGTGCTGATAACCAGCTATTTTAAACTGTATTCAATTTTTAATTTTATATTTGTATTTTAAATATTAATCAAGTGAATTATCTGAATTTATATTTCACTGGTTATTCAATCTAATTAAATTCTACGGGCATATTTTTTAGTATCAATGCCCCTTTCCGTAAGCCATTCACGTGTTTTGCCACGTATTAACAGATCGCAGTTTCTAAGTTCTTTTATGTTGTTTGCACCAACCAGAAACATTGCAATCTTAAGTGATTCTTTAAATTCTTCAACTTTTTTAACTACAGATTCATAACCAGTATAAGCTTCCTTAAGGAGAGGTAAAGCTATTCCAACACATTCTGCACCTAATGCTAATGCTTTAGCAGCGTCAAGGCCGCTCCTTATACCTCCAGAGGATATTACTGGGATATTTACAGATTCACAAACTTCAACTGTACTTACAGCAGTTGGAATTCCCCAATCCCAATATAAGTTTCCAATGTAATCTTCATCAGCTCGATATGTTTCAACTGCAGCCCAGCTTGTGCCCCCAGAACCTGCAACATCTATTGCATTAACGCCTGCTTTTTCCAGAATTACTGCCTCTGATTTTGAAATTCCGGCACCTGTTTCTTTGGCGATGATGGGCATGTCAATTATATCTGCAATTTTTTCAATGGATTCAGCATATCCTCTTGCATCAATATCTCCTTCTGGCTGAATTGCTTCCTGTAGAGTATTTAGATGAATTGCAAGGGCATCTGCTTCTATCATTCCAGCTGCAGCTTCTGCGTATTCTATCTGTGGCGCACCTATGTTACCTATTATAAATGCAGATGGCGCATTTTCTCTTACCACGCTGTAAGTTGGGATAAGTTCTTTATTTTCTACAGCAGCACGCTGACTTCCAACACCCATCCCTATATTAAGTTCATCTGCGGCTTTGGCAAGTTCTCTATTTATTTTAGTTGCTGCAGGGTGTCCTCCAGTTATAGCAGATATTATTAAAGGAATATCTAATTTTTTTCCAAAAAAGTCTATTGATACATCAATTCCTTCTTTATCCACTTCAGGAAGAGCTCTATGGATAAGTTCAATGTCTTCAAATCCAGTGCTTTTACCCCGATATTCAACATCACGTTGATTACATATTAATAAATGTTCTAATTTCCGTTCTGAAGTCATAATATACTTCCTTCTTTTTAATTACATTAATTAATTCCTAAATTCTAAATTATCGTGAATATATGATTTAAAGCTCTTTTAACAACATATTCCATCAATTAATTAAAAGATTAAATTTATTCGGTTAATAGAATCCCAATTATTTAGGATTACTATTTCTTTTTAATTATGGTTCCAATTCCTTTTTCATGATTTAGAGCTTTTTTAATGAAGTTTTCTTTACCTGCATTTATAATCTCAGATTCAACTCCAAGTTGTGCAAGTTCTATAAGTTCTGTAAGTTTCCCGTTCATTCCGCCAGTAACGTCCACGTTTAATGAACCTTCTGCAACAAGGTCATCACACGATGTAACGGTATTTAATAATTTTGCATCGCCATATTTTTTTGGGTTTTTAGTGTAGATACCATCTACATCAGAACCTAAAATAACACGCGTTGGTTTCAAATTTTCTCCCAGATAATTTATTATCTGATCACCAGATAAAACACATATTTTTATGGATTCATCCAGATCCGGCACCACGTCGCCATAGATAACCGGGACAAATCCCAATTCTAAATATTTATTAATTAAATCCAAATTACAGGAATGAATTCGTTTATTTTTAGTTATAATGAATGATGAAGGTTGTATGGAGACTGCTAAAACTCCTTTTTCCCTTAAACTATCACAAACAAGGGTATTCAATTTTTTAACCCAGCTCTGCGTAATGCAAAATCCAAGTTTTTTTCTGGCAAAATCGTCCCCGTCAGTTATTGGACTGCCTATTTCGTATTTCTTAGCAGATGGATGTCCAAAGGAACCTGCACCATGTACAATTATGAGTTTGTCAAATGATGAATCTGCAATTTCACCTGAAATTCTATTTAAATTATCATGATCAATAAGGGGTTCTTCTGCCTCTTTCTTTGTGATCACGCTTCCCCCTAGTTTAAGAATAATCAATTAGCATCAACCTCTATGTGTAATTAATATTAGTGTAAAGTTGTAATTTTAACTCCTTCTTTGGAAATATCTGCTTTTAAAGCGTTTTCTGTTTCATCAATTGCAGATATAACTCCACCAGTTCCGTCAGGGCAGTATGCTATTATGCTGCCGCCGCCGCCGGCACCTGTTATTTTAGATCCACATGCCCCTGCATTTCTTGCAGTATAAACCATGCTTGAAAGTTCTTTGGTGTTAACACCAAGGGCATCTAAAAGCCCATGATTTATATTCATAAGTTCCCCAATCCTTTTTTTATCATTTTTAAGGATTGCTTGTTTCGCTTCTTCTGTTATAAGTTCAATCGAATCAATTACGGGATTAATAATCTCAGGATATATATCTCTTCTTATTCTAACTGCTTCAACAAGTTTTCCTGTATCTCCCCTTGTATCAGTATATCCTATAACAACAGGAATATCATAATTAATATCCAACTGCACAATATCTTCAGCATTTGCTTCTAAATAAATTAACCCACCATATGTACTTATAGTAGTATCTAAAGGACTTGCGGATTTTTGAACAGCTAATTCAACTTCATGAGCATATTTGGCTATTTCCTCTTCTTTTAAATCTATTTTATTATATGCAGAAACTGCTGCAATTGTAGCGACAGTTACCGCGGCTGAAGACCCAAGCCCCCCTCCAATAGGAATGTTAACGTCTATATTTATTTCCATCCCAGAACCATCATGAATTTTTCTAATAGATTCCAGTATGTACTTTAAGATGCCTTTCTTTGGAGAATCAGATAGGATGGCTCCGCTGTTGAAATCAATACACCCTTTTATTCCCAGATCTCTAATATCTACATTTATATTATTGGTGCTGCCTTCTAAGACTTCTACACATGACCTCTTATTTATTGCCATTGCAATGGCAGGTTTACCATATACAACTGCGTGCTCTCCAAATAGGATTGCTTTTCCGGGTGCAGATGCCTTAACTTGCATTTAATTCACCGTGATAATCTTGATAATTTTGATTTTAATGTGTAAGTGTCAATATTGACTAAGTAAACGTTATTAGTTACTTTTCATTGTTTTTGAGTTTATAATTACCAGAACATAGCAGACGCATAACCAACCACTGCACTGTAATCTCCAGTTAGATCTCCACTTGTTGCATATTTCAATACTTCTGCATTTTTGGCCCCTAATCCTTTTGAAGCAATAATAGTTGACGCTACTGGGCCATAACCACACATAGTAACGTTAAGGTCTAAGACTCTTTTCATCATCAGTTTTTCATTCATTGCTTCTATTTCTTCCAGAACTTGCTTATCATCTCTTTCTGCAATGCTCTGGGGCTTGTAATGGGTCATATCTGAACTTGCAATTATTCCAACATCCGTTCCAAGAACTTCTGCTGTTTTTTTAATGGAATTGCCTATATCATAGGATGTCTCGAGATCCTGAATCCACATGGTTACTGGAACAATTTTGAAATCATCACTGAAATATTGTAAAAATGGGAGATGCACTTCGCAGCTGTGCTCCTTGATATGGGAAGCTGGATCAGAATCAATGATTCCTGCATCATTAATCATTTCCTTTGCAAATGCGGTATCTATTTCCACATTTCCAAGAGGGGTTTCCCATTCTCCTTCCAGCATTGTTGATATACCTGATCCAAGTCCAGTATGGTTAGGACATAGGATTATAAATGTTTCTGGAAATCCATCTTCTACGATCTTATAGTAAGAATGTGCTGCAATTGGCCCGGAATACAGGTAGCCTGCATGAGGCGCAACTACTCCTTTTATTTCCCTTTTATTACCCATAATAGGGATTTTTCCAGGACCTAATTCATGTTTAAAGCACCATTCTATTCTTTTTTTTAAAGACTCAGGATTACTTTCATAAAAAACGCCTGCAACTGCAGGTTTTCTTATCATAAAATCACTGCCTCTTCTTGTTTTTAAACTCAATTTTGAGTTGTAAATCCATACAACTTCAATCGAGTTATTTTATACAAATCAACCTTACAAATCTTAAAAGTGTCAAAAAGTTTCAATTTTTCTAGATCTGTAAAGTTTGAAAACCGCGGATTATAACAATTATGATCCTCGATTTAAATTCGAAATTAATTTCAATACATAGATTTAAAATCTATGATTTTTTAAGCAAATAGGTTTAAATTTTTAACTCGAAATCAGCTGGCTGCATTTCGAGGTCTTCATCTTCGCCTAATGCTCCTTTTTCCCTTAGCATTTGTCTAGCAAGTAACCAGTAGACAAGTGCAATAGCTTTTCTACCTTTGTTGTTTACAGGCAGCACTATATCTACATTTCCAAGTAAGTTTTCTGTATCACAGAGCGCGACAACAGGTATTCCTATTTGTTTTGCTTCAATAATTGCCTGTGAATCTGATCTTGGGTCTGTTACTACAAGTACTTTAGGTTCTATGAATTTAGCATAATTTGGATTGGTCAATGTTCCTGGTATGAACCTTCCAGGTATTGTTTTTGCTCCAGTGATCTTTCCAAACTTCTTAACAGGAGCCTGACCGTACTGTCTTGTGGACACAACTAATATGTCATCAGCATCATATTTTGCAAGGAATTTTGCTGCTGATAATATCCTATCGTTGGTTTTCCGTACATCCAAAACATACAGACCATCTGCTCTTACTCTATATATGTATCGTTCCATGTCTTTAGTTTTTTGCTGAGTTCCAATGTGTAAACCTGCTGCTAAGTACTTGTCTAGTGGAATTAAAAGTTCTGACAAATTAATCACCTCAATATTAAATAATTTAAAAATTTGCGTTTTTTATAAAATTTTTTATGTATTTTTTAATTTAAAAATCCTCAAAATCTTTGATTTTGTGGTTCGGAAATCGTAGATTTCCTCAACCTCAAAAAAATTGAAAATTTTTTTGGGAGTTAGAAAATGCAAATTTTTCATTTTCAAATACGTTTCATTTTCCAAAATCCTCAAAAAATCTCTGATTTTTTGGGAGTTAAAAAAATTTTTTACATTTTTTTAAAATTTAGTGGTTTTTTAGTCCGTTTTAACGGCTTTTCCTAAATGAGATAGATGATTATTCATCATCCTCAACTTCTACTGCCTCATTAGGACATACATCCATGCAGACTTCACATAAGCTGCATTCTTCCTTATTTACAATAACTATTTTGTCCCCTTCAATTATGAGGACTTCCATTGGGCATACGTCGACGCATTCTGCACAGTCTGCACCATCGCATTTATCGTGGTCGATAGTTATCTTAACCATATGTATCACCTTGTGTTTAAATATCCGCCATTTTTGGATTTATCATCTCTTCTTCAATTCTTATTAGTTCGTTAAGTTTTGCGATTCTTTCTCCGCCCAGTGCACCTGTTTTGATTATTGGACTTGCATATCCAACTGCTAAGTGAGCTATTGTTTCGTCGGTTGTTTCACCAGATCTATGTGATACAACTGGTACGTAACCATTGGCCTTTGCAAGTTTAACTGTTGCGTAGGTATCGCTTAATGTTCCTATCTGATTTGGTTTTATGATAATTGAATTTGCAGCACCTACATCTATCCCTTCTTGAAGGATCTCTGCATTGGTTACAAAAAGGTCATCTCCACAGATAAGGCATTTATCCCCTACTTTCCTTGTAAGTTCGGCAAATGCTTCAAAATCACCTTCCTGTATAGGATCTTCAACATAGAACATGTTGTAGGTTTCGATGATTTCTTTAACAAAGTCTATTTGTTCACCAATATCTCTGCTTACGCCTTCTCTTTCATAAACATATTTAGAGCCATCCCACATTTCACTTGCGGCCATGTCAAGGCAGGGTCTTATTTCAATTCCAAGTTCGTCCCCTACTTCTTCACAGGCTTTTGCCTGGATAGAAAGGGCTTCTTCATTGGTAAGGTTAGGTGCCCATCCGCCTTCATCTCCTTTTCCACCGGTGAAAGTGCTGTCTTTGGCTTTTATCAATGAACCAATTTTTTTATGTACACTTGAGTTTGCAAACACTGCTTCGGTTATACTTTCTGCTCCTACTGGAAGGACTAAAAATTCCTGAATATCAGGTGCATTTTTACCGGCGTGTGCTCCACCATTTATCATATTTCCTAAGGGATATGGGATTTCATTTTTGGTGATTCCTCCCAGGAATTTGTAAAGTGGCAGATTATAGGATGCAGCGGCAGCCTTTGCAGTTGCCATTGAAACAGCAACTATTGTGTTACCACCTATAGAAGATAGGTTATCGGTACCATCTATTTCTTTTAAAACCATATCTATATCATTTAAATCTTCGGCATCCATTCCAATAAGTTCAGATGAGATAACATCTTCAACTTCACTTATTATTTTATCAACACCGCCTTCTGGAAATGCTGTAACTTCGCGTATACCAGTACTGGCACCACTTGGTGCTGCAGCTCTTCCAAAACCATTCCATGTTAAAACATCTACTTCTACTGTTGGGTTTCCCCTACTATCTAAAATTTTTCGTACACGGACGTCTTCAATAATACTATCCACAAAAAACACCTCTTTAAAAAAATAGCGGTTATTTTCTAATACCAAGAGGAATTACGCCTTTTTTAAGTTCTAAGCTTGCAATATCAATTGGATCAAGTGACCCTTCAATTTCTATTAATGGTTTTGCCCCCATTGATAATTGAAGAGCTCTTGCGCCAACAATTCTTGCTTTTTCAAACCTTGTAAGTTCTTCAGATGACATAACATCTTCTCCTGATTCAATACTGAACCTTTTAATTTATAAGTTAATGGGGCTGCCGAGATTTGAACTCGGGTCGCCAGCATTCCGGTGTGACCATCCCCGATCCAGTTGAAAAAATATTATTTCAAGAATTGTTGATATTTAGTTCAATGGCTGGGAGGATGGACCAAGCTACCCTACAGCCCCT
>JAEYQZ010000185.1 GCA_023409695.1 Methanobacteriota archaeon
GCATACTATTGTCATCATTTAGCTATAAATCAAGTAAACATACTGTAATTACGTTGAATATGTATATTTAAAGTGTAAAATTCCCTACATAATCTTTAAAATTAGTGGAGTCATATTTAAAGTGTAAGCTTAACATTGTTATAAGTTTAGTGCCCAAAGTTAAGTTTCCAGTGTAAATTTAGCTTTTTTATCATGTTTAACATATGAATATACTTTTAACTATAAATCAAATAACATGTTGTAATTATTTTGGATAGATATATTTCAAGTGTAATATTCTAAAATAAAACGTTTAAAATTAGTAAAGTCATGTTTAAAATGTTAAACTTAACAATATTACAAATTTAGCGCTTAGAGTTAAGTTTCTAGTGTAAATCAATAAAAGTTATTGAAATTAATTTGGATAGATGTATTTCAAGTGTAAAAATCAACTATAAAAGTGTTAAAATTAGTAGACTTGGATTTACAGTGTAAATTTAATGGTTTTATCAAGTTCTGTACTTAACAGTTGGATTTCAAGTGAAATACAGGCTACATTTAAACTGATAGAGTTACCTTTCAAATGTAAATTTACAGTTTTATTAATTTTATGGTGGATAGCTGACTTTCAAGTGTAAATTTATCAATATTACTTAATTTAACATCTAATAGTCAAATTTCAAGTATAAAATTCTATGAAACACTTTCGCATTGACATATAAAATGGATATATTGCTTTCCAAGTGAATCAACAAGGATTCATGTAGCTATATCTAATAATTCTGGCAAGTATTCTCTAAGAAACTTTCTAAAAATTTCTTCATATGAGTTTCCCTTTAATCATAATATTTTTCTATTGCCTTTCTTGCTCTTTCAAAATCTGAATGCATAGCTTTAGATACTTCATAGAATATTCCTACGATATCCATATTTACTCCTTCGAAGAATATTAGATTATTCAAGAATATAAAATAATTTACAAAATTTCAAATAAATAGATCTAGAGGAATTTAATGTATCTTCAACTAACTCTCTTTATAGTCATAATCGCAGTAGTTATCGATGTCATATTCGGCGAACCACCTGCAAAAATACATCCTGTAGTCTGGATGGGGAAAGCAATAGATTTTTTCAAGGGATATCTCATAGATTACAGAAGTAAAATTTCTGGAATAATTCTAACATTCATGGTTGTAATGATTTTTACACTTGCAACTTATGTCTTACTCCGTCTGTCAGCATTCAATTACATACTATACATTTTAATTTCTTCTGTAATTTTATCGACTACATTTGCAATTAAGGTCCTATTAACTTCTTCAGAAAATATGAAAAATGATATAGATCATAATATTGAAAAAGCGAGAAAATCAATGTCTTATCTTGTAAGTAGGAATACTATGGAACTCAATGAAGAAGATCTGACATCCGCGACTATAGAAACGCTAACAGAGAACATTACAGATTCTATTATAGCTCCTTTGTTTTATGCATTTATATTTGGAGTTTTTGGGGCGGTTGTATACAGGGTTATAAATACACTTGATGCCATGGTGGGTTATAAAACACCTGAGAAAATAAAAATAGGCTGGTTTCCTGCGAAGCTAGATGATATCTTGAATTTTATACCTGCAAGGATTACAGGAATCATTGTTGTAATTGCAGCCGCTTTTTTAAGATTAAACTGGAAAAATGCGTATAAAATAATGATAAGAGATGCAAGAAAGCCTGATAGCCCAAACTCAGGATATTCAATGGCAGCTGCAGCTGGTGCACTTGGCATTAAACTTGAAAAAATAGGTTATTATAAGATTGGAGATGAATTAAGCCCATTAACAACTGATAAAATTACAGAAGCAGTATTATTGTCTAAAATAACAGTTTTATTATTTATTTTGATTGCAACTGTTTTATTTGGGATTGTTACAGCACTGATTTGATTTTTGGATGATATTGTTTTTCGGTTTAATGCAATCCTTGGATCTTATGAGCTTGATTTGATTTGTATAATCAATTTTTTTCTTGAAATAATTTTTAGATATAAGAACTCATAAAAATAATTGATGTTAATTAGATTGGAATTAATGTAAAATTAGATATTCTAACGTGTTTTCATTTTTTTTATGTGAATAAATCTATAACTTTTTTTATAGACCCTGTTTTTGCAAGAATTGAAATTTTAAATCCTCTTTCAAGGACAGTATCCATCATTGGAATTGTTATTTTCCCATTTTCATGCAAAGATACTATGATATAGTCCCTGGTTGGACTTATATCACCTATTTTTTTACCAATAACTTTATTATTTTCTACACTAACATCAAGTAATTCTGCGTCCCCTTTCCCTAAGACAACTAAATCTGCTATTTTTGGTCGTAATATTATTTTTTCAAGGTAACTAGCTGCAGTGAGCTCAGGACTTATAGCAAAATCAATACCTGCATTTTTAAATGCTTTTGAATGGGTATGATCGCTTATTCTGGTGATAATTTTGGGAACATTGTAATCTTTAACAAGAATGCATGCCAGCAGGTTTGTTTCATCATTTCCTGTGGCTGCCACAAAAACATCTGCGCCTTTTATATCTGCCTCTTCCAGCGTTTTTGTATCAGTGCCGTTACCACATATAATCATGGCATCCAATTCTGAAGCGGCCTTTGAGCATAATTCTTCGTTATTTTCAATGAGTGTAACATCCTGTCCATCTGAAATTAAAAATGATGAAAGGTTAAGTCCTACTCTCCCACCGCCCATTACTATTACGTACATGGATACACCAAGAATAATTCTAAATAAATATCGATTGTGAATTTTTATTTACTATTACCCATACGCTTTTCTTAGCTAAGTATTAAATTTAT
>JAEYQZ010000204.1 GCA_023409695.1 Methanobacteriota archaeon
GCCCGCTTATCACCAATTGCACCAAGGGCCAGTGCCGCTGTTTCCCTCACATGCCAGTACTCATCTCTTAAAACATTGATTAAAGGTTCAACAGCCTTTTCATTTCCAATATTACCCAGAGATAAAGCTGCGGCTTTACGAATAGGCCAGTATTCATCACTTAACATTTTAATTAGAGGCTCAACTGCTTCTTCTGCACCTATATCTCCCAGAATATATGCTGCTTTTTCTCGAATTCGCTTGTCCCCATCATATAATACATTCATGAGGGCATTTACATTTTTTTCATCCCTCATTCTTTCCAGATCTGAGATAGAAACCATAGTTATACATTCCCATTAAATCGCTAATTTACTATTGATATTTATTTAATGCCGGTTATTAATATTTATGGGACATATAATTTTTATGTATGCCTAATAGCTCAAATCATGTCCAAAATCATTTTTGAATGCACCATACCCTAAAAGAATGCCCAAACAATCCAAATATTAAACATTTTGTCCAAAATAAGCTTTAGTAATTTCTTTAAGTTTAATAAACAAATAATTATATCAAATACACTTGAAAGCATGCCATAAAGCTTAAAATACAACAATAACATGCTATTTTTATAATTTGTAACTATTAATTATTCCATATTAAAAACTTAGATTAAATCATATTCAAAATATAATTTCAAGATGTTTACATCCTGTCAAATTAGCAGCTGATCTAGTAGACATATATCTTGAAATTAATAGGATCATTTTTCTTAGTTTTATTTATACAGGATTAATTATATTAATTATTGCGCAGAGGATTATAATAGTTCTCCCATTAAGCACCTTTAATTTTGTATCTAAATTGCATTTACGCGAAATTATTATTAGTTATGAAAAACATAAATAAAGATACAAAATTATGCAGAGGTGGTTACAATTAAAGGAAAAATACTACTTTTAGTTAGCGTATTAGTTATTACAAGCATTACTGTATCGGCTTATCCAGTAATATCCACTAATTCCCAATTAGGGCAATCTAACCCTGTAAATCTAGGAAATTCAGTAAAGAATAATCACAAAATTAATTCAATTAACAAAATATCAAATGGTTTACCAGATCAATCAAATTCAAATGTTAAAAGATCAGGCCAAAAAAAGTATACAATTCCCAAATTCAATGCCAAATCCTCTAAATCAAGAACAATTGCCATTAAATACATAAAAGAACCTAATGCAGTAGCCGGTAAACCTGAAAGATACAATATAGGTGGAAAATGTACAGATATTGTTCCTGTTTTGTTAAAGGGTAAACGAGTAGGAGAAATAAATATAGACCCCAAAACAGGGAAAAATGTTGGTGGTGCAGGTGGAGCACCCTAATTTATTCTTTTTAAACACATAACAATTAATCTGGTTAAATTACTCATTCTAGAAGCTATAAAACACTTTATTATAAAACATGGGATAAAGATATGACATTATAGTGAATGACATGTGAAAATTCCCTCAAAAAATCAATGATTTTTTGGGGCATGCAAAAAATTTCCAATTTTTTGCGGTTGAAAATCTTCGATTTGAAAACATCAAAAATATTTGGTCATTCACTATTAATAACAGAATGTAAAGATTTATGTCCCAAAAAAGATAAAATAATAGGTGAGGTGATTATGCTTGGCAGAAATATTAGTACCGGTAACTTTTAGTCGAGAAATAGAAGGGAAAATTAACGATTTAGTAATACCTGAAGATTTCATCAAGGATTTTCATTTTATAAGCGATACGGAACTCATAGTTGTTATACGAGTTATAGGCCCCGATATAGAAAAACCTGTAAATTTCTTTGAAGGCCGCGAAGGTGATAAATTCACCATAAAAACCATAGAAAATAATGGAAAGCAAATACATGACGAATTCACATTAATTGACATGGAATCAAATGAAGGCCCCTATCCTACTGCAGATATAGATATAGAACCTCAAGAGGTTAAACTAGTGCTAGAATTTGAAAAGAATAAATAAATATTTATTATATAATTAATTTTCATTTTTGACATCAATAAAAAGAGTTTTACTTACTAAAATCTACTTTTCTCTTTTTGCACGATCCCTGGCCTTTAAAATTAAAAATATTATTACGCCAATTACGATTGCAATGATAATGCCCCATATTAATGCAACTCCTACAATAAGTATAGCATTAATAACTGCATTTACAAAGCCCATTATTGCATTAACCAATGTAGATATTATGTCCATGTATTACTATTTTGTTTTTAATTGGATATAAATTTAGAGATTTTAAAAAATTAATTTACTATTATCCCACCATTGTTCAAAGAATAGAATCCCCAACAGCATTTTTAATGTTGATCTCGTTGAAAATTGGTAAAAATATAAATAAAAGTTAATGCATAGTTATTACTTAAATTGAATAATTTAATAATTTTTAATGTAATGGTGGACCCTTAAGTGAAGGTGTTGAAGAACACATTAACAGTAGTACTCATTCTGCTGGCCGTATTTGTAACTTATGAATCCTTTTTTGTAGATAATACGCCTTTAAATTATTTCTCTTCTAAATCAGCCAGTTCAACAGTTTATGTTGAAAATGGAGTTTCAGGCGTGGTGACCATAACTGATCCATCACTTCACAAAACAGTTGGGTTTAATATCAGTTTTTACCCATTAGAAACTGGTTCTGGAGTTATTGTAAGCAAAAATGGATATATCATAACTGCATTTCATGTAATAGGCGATCCTGAGTCCAATACCCTCAATGTACTTAAAACAATGAGTGATGATGATATTAAGCTGTACGTAGAGCAGGCTGCAGTATCTACATACTTATCAAATTATAACCCACAATTGGGTGCTGAATTATCCAATAATGACATGGTCAGCCAGAGTAATTTAAGCACAAATACACGCACTACTACAGATCTATTGATCCAGAATAATCTAATCCATGCCAAATCATATAAACAGGTCATTAGAGTCAAATTTCCAGCTTCTACAGGAAATAAACCCTTAAACGCACAGCTTGTTGATGTTGGAAATTCAGGTAGTGATAATGATGTTGCCCTCCTGAAAGTTGATCCTACTGAAGGCAGAAATTTACCTGCATTAAAAATCAGCTCCCAAGACCCAAAAAATGGGGAAAATATCCGCATATATGGTTACCCTGCAGACAGCAATATAACACAGTCCCAGTTATCAGTAGCCCCTTCCACAACTACAGGCAATCTCATATCAGAAGTGCGTAATTCACACGACATAATCTATTACAAGACAAATGCATCCACATTTCCAGGTTATAGCGGAGGTCCAGTTTTAAATAGCGAAAATGAAGTAATAGGTATTTTGATATACGGAATACAGTCAAAAGGAAGTTTTTTACAGCAAATAAAATCAAGATATGGACTATTCTTATCTTCCGATTATATAATACAAATATGCAGGAAAAATAAAGTCCCTATAGATATTGTATAAAATATAAAAAATATGAACTATTCTTATTTTCAGATTATATAATACAAATATGCAGGAAAAATAGTCCCCATAGATATCGTAATATATTGTAGATCTACTTAAAAATCCAGGTAGATCTACACTGAAATATCATTCTAAAGTAAGCAAATCTATCTTATTAATTAACTGCTCATTTTTAACTTTAAATACCTCAAAGGCTTTTTTATTTCTGTTATTGTATTCTACAAGAGATTTTGATATATTACCTGAAAGCTCTTCATAATCGGTTTTAAAGTCTACAAGCAGTTTTTCAAGCTTTTCAAGCTCCATTACTTCAGGACATTTAGGGTTAAAAAACCTTGCTGTTTTAAACCTGTGGTTACCCATTAAACTAACTCCGCCTTCTAATTTAAGTGCTGGACCATACAGTTCCTGTAGTTTGTCCGATTTTTCCAACAAGTCTTTTAAAGCTCTCACTTCATTTAACTTAGAATCTATTAATTTAGCAATGTTAGATTCTAGTTTAGGCTCCAAATTTCCTTTGTTTTTTATACCCTCTTTACTTTCCATACTTACCAGTCCTCCATCTATATTCCTTATTTTCCAATAAGCTTAATCTTCATTACTGAATCTAGAGCATATCCCTCAGCTTAAAGTATTATATAAATATTAATCGGATGCTGGAATTTGTAATCAAGCTAAACTATACTTCATTAACTGTTTGGATTTCATTTCTTTACGAGTATCCTGATTTTAAACCAATTAATCCGGTGTTTAACTCATATTACTATATTTGTAAATTGATATATTCTTAAAGCATAATATTGAATTTGTACGGGTGGGGCATAATAACATTATGTAATATTAGGAATGATTCTTATATAAAAGATTTTCTGTCAGATATAAACTTAAAAACGCATTTAGAAGACCAGTACCCCAGACTACACACATAATAATGCAACTGCCTACCCAAACGATTTAATAATTAAAATCTTCATGAACAACAAATTTGAAATGGTAAATAAAAAAACTAATTTAAGTCTCCTGATTTAAAAACTGTTATTTTATAGACTTATAACTCAAAAAGGAATTTGCTATAAATTATTATTAATTCCCCCATTAAGTAAACACGAATAATATACATCAAATAAAAAAACAGCATATGTTTTAAAAAAAAACAATTTTTTAATCTTAAGTTAGTTTAATAAAATTACATAAGAATTATATTACAAAAAAGGCCAATATTTCCACAATTCACAGTTTTAATTCGTATTTATACATCTTTAAATTCAAAAAAAAGATTAATATTTGTGTTTTTATAAAAAAATTAAATCAAAAAAAATATATGCTCAAAACTACCATAATCACGTGTCAATAACTCCAAACTGGTGTTAATATGACATCTGAAAAAATGGGAGGCAGTATAATGAAGCGACTTTCGTTGCTTTTAGTGCTCATTATTACATGCGGAGCACTGTTTAATGTAAATACCTTATATGCCGCCACAGAAAATTCACAGGAACCAGCTAACTACATCAACACAAACCTAGTTCTTAATAACACAACAGATGCACTAGCTAATGAGACCATTCAAAATACAACAGGATCTACACAAAATGTAACAGAACCTGTTAATAACACTACAGCAATAAATCAATCATTAACTCCAAATCCAACAATTTCCGACCAAAACAGCGAGGGAAACCTTAAGAGTTTCAGCATAGCAAGCGTTCAAAATTCTAATGACACCAAAGGAGATAAATATAAAAATATTAGCGCGATTTGGCTAAATGCCGAAGATGTGGCTAATTTAAATGTAACTAAAATCAAGAATACGGGAATTACAGATATTTTCGTTAAGTGTAATATCTATTCAAATACATACCAGAATACCCTTAAAAATATTGTAACCATATTTAAAAATAGTGGAATAAGGATAAATGCATGGGTAACCTGCTTTTTAGATGCAAACGGCAAATGGATCAATCCAGCAGGGACAACCTATACCTACACTGTAAATGTGACCAAAAAAGTTGCAGTAAAAACTTACTATAAATACTGGTACAAATCATGGTACAAATACAGGGGACACTGGTACTACAAATGGAAATACGTATGGAAAACTAAAACAACATACAAAAATGTCATTACTTCCCAGAAGAAAACAGGCTTAAATACTACCTATAATACCAAGGTTATAAATGCCAGCATCAACATGGTTAAAAACTATGGAATAGACGGTATTAACCTTGATTATTTACGTTATCCAGGAACAGCTTACAAATACTCAAACAGCACACAGACCATTACCTCTTTCGTTAAGAGTATTTACAATTCAGTAAAATCAATTAATTCATCTGTAGCAGTTTCAGCAGATTTAATGCCTGAGGGAAAAACAAATGCATATTACTATGGGCAAAATTATACTCAACTTGCAAAATATCTTGATTTCATGGTTCCGCTGGTTTATAAAGGTAGTTATGGCTACAACAGCTCAAAAGGAACTAGCAGTACTGGTAAAAACGGTACCAGCTGGATAGGTAGTTCAATAGCATACATAGTCAGCCAGTCCAATGGGACACCTGTTGTTGCTGGCCTTCAGACTTATCGTTCTGCCAGTAACCAGACAGCAATACCTGTAAATGAATTACAGAATGATATAAATGCAGCTGTAAAAAATGGTGCATCTGGATATGCATTATTTAGATATGGAAAAATAACTGAGAATTTCTTCAAAAATTCGGCTCCAATTACATTCACTTCAGACCAGATTCAAAATGCTGCAGCAAGCCTTAAATCATATATTGAAACCAACAAAAAACTTCCATCTTACGTAACAATTGGTACAACTCAAGTTACAATTGAAGATATGTTGAATTTGATGGTTACAGGCGTTTTACAGCTAAACACAGGGAATAAAACATCAGTAACGTTTAAAAATATAAACTCACCCACTAATCCAACAGGCGATCTTGTTAACGGAGCAATATCAAAAGCAGAATATCTAAACATCACACAGAGAATCAAATCATTTATAGATACGAACAACGTTGCACCAAATTATGCAACAAGTTCTCTTGGAAATATCCAGTATGAATCAATTGTCTACATGTACTCAAAGATATTTGATTTCTACAACACCACAAATGGACTGCCAGATTATATTTCAGTAAAGGCATGGACAGACATTAGCACAGTTATAACAGGTGCAAGACCAGTTTATATAACAAGTGATAACATCAAAAACGTAACAGCTGACACCAATCGAGTAAATACAATCGTTAATGCTTTAGAGATGATGGGATTAACTGCAGTAAACTGGGGATTAGGTCCAAACAGCCATTACAGCGTGCTTCAAAACAGTACAGTCCCTGCAAATGCACTAATAATAGACATATACGGCGGAGCATGTGCAGGTACCATATATGAAATGGGACAAAGCTATTACAAAGCATTGGTTGGAGCTAGAAAAGTATTCAGTGTCTGGTTGGCCCCATATGCTACAGATATAACTAATTTAGCCTGGCTGCCAAGGTCAAAAGACGATGATTTTGACCCTCCAAGCTTTACAGGGTTAGCAAATCCAGATCAGTATCTAGCAAGTAATGGATATGAGTACATCTATTCCGGAGATTTAAACACCATAATAAACCGCATATACCAGGAAGCAACCGAATGAAAACATTAAAGTAAATTAATTGGACATAAATGAAAAATTGTGCCCATTCATTTACTTTTTCTACCTTTTTTTAATTTAAAAGTGATTTACGACATATAACTACTTTTTAGTCCTTTCTTTTCCATCTGGAGGAGGCTTGATGAACAAAGACAATAACAATCCAATAAATAGCAGAATAGCAGAAGCTAAAATTGCAGCCTGCATCCCACGACTGTCAGAATTAAATGTAAGGGCGAAAAGTTTAGGATTATCCATAATAGTCGACATATCGGGACTTAAAGTCTTTCCCACCCACGAATAAATATCATGATTTAAAGCCTGCTGATTTTGATATACTGAATATTCAACTGGAAGTGTAGCTGCAACGTTAAAGTACAATGCTATAAAGAAAATTAATCCAATAGCAACAGTTCCAATTGAAGATCCGACATTTATGAAAGTGTTGTGTATTCCCGAAGCCTCTCCAAGCTGTTTATCATCCACACTGGAAAGAATAATATTGGTAATATTAGGAGTAGCTAATCCTAAGCCCATTCCAAGTATAAATAAACCAGGGATAAGATCCATCATATCCAAACTTGCAGGATACATAAATGAATGGTATAACATCAAAATAGCAATGATAGACAAAGCAAATCCCATAACAACAAGATAATGAGCTTTAATATGTTTTGTAAGTTTACCAATACTTATTGCAAATA
>JAEYQZ010000267.1 GCA_023409695.1 Methanobacteriota archaeon
GAATATATATTAAACAACTATTCTTTATTTTATTTTGAAAGATGTCTAAATACTAAAATAATTCTAAAAATAGCTCTAAATATTTGTATCATAAACTAAAATAAAAAAAGAATAAAGAGTATTTTTACTCTTTTACAACGAATTTTTCTATGAATTTTGCATACACAGGCCTTGTTACAAAAATTCCTATTAAAACACCAAGGATTGTAGTGAATGCAAAGCTTGAGAGGAGTCCAATACCTGTCATACCTCTTGATAACCCTACATAAAGCAGTGGGATCATTGCAGCGACTAAAGTGGCTGCTGAAGCATATATAATGAAGAAAGCACCCTTAATCTTTAGGTTAAGTCCTGTCCTTTTCCTTTTTGAAACTTTACCTCTTTTAAGGACTTCATCAGTTATAATAATCTGGTCGTCCACTCCAGTACCTATTGCGGCAATAATACCTGCTATGGCAGCTAAATCTATTTCCCAGTGCATAATTGAAGCAGCACCTAAAATAATGATAAGTTCTGCAATACTGGTAAATACAATTGGAATAACCAGAATAGGTTTTTTGTACCTGAGGAAGATTATAACAGCGACTACAATTAATGCCAGCACACCTGCCATTAACGCTCCATTTTTAAACTGGTCTCCTAACTCTGCAGATATTCCTTGTACTCCTGCAATGCTAACCTGGACTGGCAATGAACCAGACTGTAAAACCGCTTGAATACCCTTTGCCTCATCCATTGCGGCTTCTTTTGTACTGTTACTACCTGTTATTTGCACATCTGTCGTTGGTACACCATTAGCAACATCTGCACCTATTTCTGGCGAACTAATCAGTTGATTATCAAGATAGAAATCTACAGGTTGCCCTGCTTTACCCTGTGCTGCCACTGCAAATTTTTTGGCCCCATCAACAGATAAAGAAAACGGTACTTCCCAGTTATTTCCAGTAACACTGTAGGTTTTAACACTTACTATGTCTGCACCAGTAATCACGGTTTGGTTGTTAATTTTTGCTTCAAATTTACCTGGTGTCCCTATGATCTTTGCAACCTGATCCGGCTGAACACCTGCAATTTCCACAATAACATCCTGATCTCCGCTTGCCCTAACTTTAATGTCCGATACTCCGAAAGTGTTAAGACGCTTATCAAGTACTGTTGTTACTGTACCCATTGTAGTTGTATCAACTGGTTTTTCAAGGTGTATTTGAACGAGGGAACCACCTTTTAAATCCAGCCCTTCGGATACGCCATATATTGAAACTGTAGCTAAACTTCCAATTAAAAGAACTACCAGTACAATTACACGGTAATCCTTTAAAAAGTCAATCACGTCACTCATCTGCGACCACTCTCCATGTACCATCTAAGGATTCCAAGGTTCATAAGCCATGTAGCTATAACGTCGGCAACAAGCCCTATTATCAGAACTTCAGCAATATTCTGCAGAGTTGCTGCAGAAGGTATGAATAATAAAACTATGACATATAGTGCTACCATTGAGCCTATAGCTGCTGCAGCCATTGTAAAACCTGTTTTCATGGCATTTATAGCTCTTTCTGTGATTGTTCCTTCTCTACGCTTAAGTATACGTGTGGTAAGCAAGATATCTGTATCCACACTGTATCCAATAAGCAGGAGTAATGCACCTACTGATGCAAGTGAAAGAGGTATTCCAAATAAAGACATTCCACCAGCTGCTATAATAATATCAGATAATGCAGCAAGAATAACCGCCATAGAAGGTACAAAATTCCTGAATACTATAAATACAGTTACAGACATGAAGAGAAATGCAAATATAAGCGTGTATATTATCTGTGTTAGAGCGGCTGAGCTAAGTACTGCTCCAACAGACCTATAACTTAATATAGTAGCCGTTCCATTCATGAGATTTGTAAATGTATTTGCGTCCGCTTCTGTACCAATAGTTACAGTAGCTTGATTGTTACTGAACGAGTTTACAGTTACATCACTCGTATTTAGTCCGCTTTCTATCAAACTTTTCAATTCATCCTGATTTATGGACTTTTGAAGTTGCAAAGTGGTAATGGTACCACCTTTTAAATCTACACTTTCGTTTAAACCATTTGTCGCTAAAATAGCCAATGCAATTATTGTAATAATTATGGGAACCGCTATTAATGGCTTATATGATTCCATCAATGTTTCTATTTTCATTGAACCTCCCCATTATGCTCCATATATTTTTAAATCCATCTCTTCTACTGTTTTTTTCATTTCATCTTCTAGTTCATAAGCTTTTTTGCCAGCAGTTTTAATTAAGAAGGATGTTATCATTCTTCCGCCTCTAACTTCAATTTTCTCTTTCATCCTCTCAATGGTGTTTCTACCTCCTGACCCTCCAAGAGTAGCAAATAAAATTACGTCTTTACCTTGAAAATCACATTTATCAATAAGGGTAATTATAGCAGGAGCAGGTTTTCCTGCCCATACCGGTGTTCCAATATATACCAGACCATAGTCATTTAAATCAACAGTCGGTGGCCTAATATTTGTTTTATTCTCTCTCATAGCATCCATTGATGCATTAATATAATTTAGAGGCCCCGACCTCTTTTTTAAATCTTCAATTTCAACAATATCTGCCGAAATTTCTTTTGCAAGAGCATTAACAATGCTTGCTGTCTTATTAGTTCTTGAATAATATAAAATAATAGTTTTCATTAAGGACACTCTCTTATATATCAATATTATTTTACATAGCTAACTTAATATTATTTTCGTATATATTATTTCATTTAATATTTTTCAACACATTAAAGGCCATATTTAATATAACTGAATTAATCCGTGAGTTATCACTTATTATCAATCTTAATAATAATTAAACAAGATAATATATTGTTTTAATAAATAAAAACTCAATAGAATATTAAATTTATTATCTTGACTTAAAAAATTTATGGATGTAATCCAGTAACATCCAGAGATTCTTTCTCATCAAATCCAAACATTATATTCATATTTTGAATTGCCTGTCCAGATGCGCCTTTAACTAAATTATCAATAGCCGATACTATAATAATTCGTCCATTTTGATCTATCTGGAAACATCCAATATCACAGTAATTAGATCCTCTCACTGCACTTAATCTTGGAATTTCATCCATATCAACAACTCTTACAAATGGTTCTGATTCATAAAATGCGTCATAAAGCTCTTTTATATATTCAGAAGTCACATCTTCTTTTAAAAATGCATGAGCAGTTGTTAGAATACCCCTTATTACTGGAACAAGGTGTGGTGTAAATGAAACCTTGACATCGCCAAATTTAGATACTTCCTGTTGAATTTCAGGCATGTGTCTGTGGGATGTAACCGCATAAGGAACAATATTATCACTGATATTTGGATAATGAGTAGCCTCAGTAGGTTTAATTCCTGCACCGCTTACTCCAGATTTAGAGTCAAGTATAATTGCATCTACAAGTTTTTCCTTTGCAAGAGGTAACGATGCTAAAATACCACCTGTTGGAAAACAACCAGGGTTTGCAACAAGTTTAGATTTCTTAATTTCATCCCTGTACACTTCTGGAAGCCCATAAACAGCGTCGAGCGGAGCTGAATGTTCTATACCATACCATTTCTCATAAATAGTTATATCATCAAAACGGTAATCTCCACTTAAATCTACAACTTTAATGCCTCTTTCTATTAACTCTGGAACTATGTCCATAGATGCCCCATGAGGAGTAGCAGTAAAAACAAGATCTGCATCTATTTTTTCTGCAGGAATATCTTTAAATTTAATATTTTCTCCTCTTAAATGAGGATGTACCTTTGAAACATTAATCCCGGCATATTGTCGGGATGTTGCAGCAACTACATTTACATTATTATGATATTTTAAAAATCTCAGGAGTTCTCCTCCTGTATATCCACTTGCTCCTATGATGCCTACATCAATCATATTATCTTCACCTAAATGATTTTAGTTTAATGTTTATATTATAAATTACGATTTAAAAAATCTTGAAATATTTTTTTATTTTGCGTTAAAGGAATTATATATTCTTGAACACTGAAAACCAGTGGCTTTTACGGTTTCAAGATATAATTTACAAACCAAACTTTTTTTAATTTTTGGGTGTAACTGTTAATTTAGAGGTAACTTTTAGCATACTATTAAAAAGATGAATATTGATAATTAACATTTATTAATTTTTAACAATAAGTTATATCTAATTTAAGATATAATTTAAATATATCAAACATATTAAAACTCAAATATCAAAATATTACTAATTTAAGTAAATTTTAAATCTTAAAAATATAAGTATTCTTGATAAAATTTTATATTCTCCATATAGTCTTAAATCAATTTTCTTTAAAAAGAAAAATTGTGTATGATTAAACAATTTTTGTACTGTTATATCAATAATATTTATTTTTTTGATCAAAACATGTTAATATTGTCTTAACTTTTTACTAAGTTTTTAAATCTTATTATTTCACTTTCAGTGTATTTTAACTTCCATAGGATTTAAGTACATCTTCACAGTATTTTATGGTTTTTTAAAAAAGCATTTAAATCGCTTTAAATTAAAATTAAGCTTTTTAGAGTGCTTTATTTACACTTTTTTTTCGAAAGATTTATATAGTACGGTACTTAAGTATTGCCACCAGAAGAATACATTTTAAGTGTATTTTTATGATTGGGAATCGGAGGCGGTATAATTACGAAAAAACTGTTATTTGCAGTTATGTTAGTGACAGCTATGTTACTGGCAGGTATTGCTGGCGTAAGCGCAGCAAATGTGGGACATACAACAGCGAAAGTTAATAATACCCACATCGTATCTGAGAAAGCTAATTATGATATAATTAGCATAAAAGGTACAATTAAATCGGATATAAAACAAAATAAATCCGATAAGGCTGTAAAATATATTAAAAAAACAGTCAATAACAAATATCCAATAGCACTAAATAAGAACACAGTGAAACAGAAAGTACACAAGAAGCACTGGATACACAGTAAAACGTTGACAAAAACCAATAATACTGTATATCACAATACAACCAACATTACAACTCATAAATCAACCAAAACAGTGAAAACATTAAAACACAAAGTTACAGTGAATTCAACTAAAAATACTACTATAAACAGTGAAAATTTGCAAGCAGCAGCTGGAGAACCAAAGAAAATCAAGAAAACTTCTAGAACTACCGGAAAATATCTTGCAGCAGGATCACCATCAACAGTGAAAATACCTAAATACTTACGAAAATACCTCAAAGCTACTAAAAATTGTCAGGTAAACAATGCAAGAATTAAATCACTGTCAAAACAGATAACCCGAGGTAAAAAAACAAGACTTGGAAAAGCAGTAGCAATATTCAAATGGGTAAGGGACCGCGTTGGTTACAAATTTTACTACAATACTCGAAAAGGAGCAGTTGGTACATTAAGATCCAGAAGTGGAAATTGTGTAGATACAGCTCACCTGTTAATAGCTCTTGAAAGAGCTGCAGGAATCCCCGCAAGATACGTTCATGGTAAAGCTAAGTTCAGAAGCGGTAAATGGTACGGTCATGTTTGGGCAGGAGTACACGTAAACGGTAGATGGTACAAAGCTGATGCAACCAGTTCCAGAAACTCATTTGGTGTTACTAAAAACTGGAATAGGGTCATAGTAAAAGGTAAATATGTATCTTTACCATTTTAATGGTAGAATACACATACCTTAGTTCTATTTTTTTTTAATTACTTAAAAATTATTAAATATAATTAATACCTATTTGAATTTTAATTTTAGATATCTAAAATAAATAAGAGAATACCAATTTTTCTATACCAATAAATTGTTATCTCTGATAGTTTCAATTTTTAAATTAACTCATTATATTCAAAAATAAAAGAAATAACTGGAAATTTATGATTTAATCATCGTTCCAATTCCTTTTTTAGTAAATATCTCAAGCAGAACAGAATGCTTAACTCTACCATCAATTATATGGGCAGATGAAACACCATCTTCAATAGCTTTGATACAGGTCATAGTTTTAGGCAGCATTCCTTCAGTTATGGTTCCATCCTTAATTAACTCTTCAATCTCATCGATTTTGATTTTCCGGATGAGTGACTCAGGATCATTTGGATCTGCAAGTATTCCTGGAACATCAGTTAATATAACTAACTTTTCTGCATCCATTTCAGAAGCCATATCTCCAGCAACAGTATCTGCATTTAAATTCAAGGTTTCTCCATTATCAGCAACACCAATAGGTGAAATTATTGGAATATAATCATTTTTAGTGAGTACATCAACTATTCCCGGATTTATTGCTTTAATTTCACCAACAAGTCCCAGATCTACCATCCTTTTCTCGCCTGTTTCGCTGTTTATCACTTCATGAGGAGCTTTTCTAGTGGCTTCTATAAGTTTGCTGTCTTTTCCAGAAATTCCTACTCCATTTCCACCATGCCAGCCTATCCTTGACACAATCTCGGTATTTATTTTACCTACAAGGACCATTTTAACTATATCCATGGTTTCCCTGTCAGTTATTCGTAGCCCTTCAATGAATTTTGGTTCTTTTCCAATTTTACTCATGGCCCTTGAGATTTCAGGCCCTCCACCATGCACAACAATTGGTTCCATACCCACATACTTCAAGAGTACTGTATCCCTTGCAGTGGAGTCCATAGCCTTTTCATCGACCATGGCATGTCCGCCATATTTTATAAGAATCTTCTTTTTATGAAATTTCTTTATGTAAGGCAATGCCTCTATTAAAATGTTAACTGTTTCCATTTTATCACAATTTCAGTTATATGACAATTTATTTTCTTAACTTTGAATATTATTTAAATTGATTATAAGATAAAAATTTAATATTTAATAACACATTCCTACCATTTAAAATATTTGATAAGATTAAATTAGTGCAAAATATAATTTAGTATACTTGGTTGAATTAATCAACGATACTATATCCTGAATTAATTTCACATAATCCATGTAACCTGAAATCTTAAATCTTTGATTTCACGTTGATCAAAAACATTATTCATGTACTATACTCTGAATTAATTTTCACATAATCGTATGATAAATCACACCCATATGCAGTAGCAGAATATTCTCCAAGGTTGAGATCAACAATTATTTCAATTTCATCATTCTGCATTATTTTTTCTGCAATTTTAAGCTCATCAGTCCCATCAAAAGCCAGAATAGAACCTTTTTCCACGATTTTAACAGTTTCATCATCTGACTTGAATGTTATATCTACAAGGTTCTCATCCATGTCCGCCCCAGAATATCCTACAGCAGCGACTACTCTACCCCAGTTGGGGTCAGCTCCGAATAAAGCTGTTTTTACAAGTGATGATCCAACGATAGCTTTTGATGCTGCTTTTGCATCTTCCTCAGATGCAGCACCATCTACATGAACTTCCATGTATTTAGTTTCCCCTTCCGCGTCTTTTGCCATCATCTTTGCAAGTTCAATACATACGTACTCAAGTGCTTCCTGGAAATTTTCATCTATCTTCCCTGAATTTCCATTTGACATTAATATAACGGTGTCATTGGTACTTTCATCACCATCTACAACAACCATATTGAATGATTTATCCACTGCTTTTTTAAGAGCACTATTTAATTCTTCAGATGAGGCTTTAACGTCGGTTACGATGAAACAAAGCATTGTACCCATATTGGGCGCTATCATTCCAGAGCCCTTAGTTATACCCCCAATTTTAACGGTGCTTCCATCTTTAAGAGTAGTTTGGACTGCAAATTCCTTTGAAAATGTATCCGTTGTCATTATAGCTTCTGCAGCTGCAAATGAAGCTTCGGGAGAATTCTCAAGGGTATCCAGTGACTCATCTATGATTCCGTTTATAATATCTAAAGGCAGCTTCCTTCCAATTATACCAGTAGATGCAACGGCTACATCATTTAATTCAATATTTAATTTATCTGCAACCCTTTTTGTCATTTCTTTTGCATTTTTGATGCCTTCTTCGCCGGTAAAACAATTGGCATTTCCACTGTTTGCAACGATTGCTGATAATTTTCCGTCTTTAATCGCGTCCTTTGTAACAATAACAGGTGCTGCCACCACTTTATTTGAGGTAAAAACTGCAGATGCCGTATTTTCTTTACTAACTATTACAGATACTCCATATTTCCCTTTACGAGAACCTGAAGCTAGAACACCATCTACAGCACATATTCCTCCGTTTATTATTTCCATAAAAATTCTCCATTAGCATTATTTTAAAATCAGGTCTAATCAAATAAAATTAGAAAATAGTGATTCAATCACTGAAATATTTACACTATTTAATTAGTTACTACTACCGCTTCCGCCGGTGCTACTCCCATCGCTTCCACCACTACTAGTGCTTCCATCGGTGTTGCCCCCGCTGCTTCCACCACTACTACTTCCACCACTGCTAGTGCTTCCACTACTACTGCCTCCACTATTACTACTACCACTGTTACTAGTGCTTCCGCTACTGTCACTATTTTCTGTATAAGTAGATTCTGAGTCTGTACTGTTTACATTGGTTTTAGGTTCTGTATTTATGTTGACGTTTTTTGTAGAAGGGACCTGTATATCTTGATTGGTTGAGACCTGTGTAGTGTTTTGAGTATTGTTTTGATCCAAACCCATTACTATTCCTGCTCCTGATCCAAATCCAAAAGCGATTAATGATATAATCAGTCCGATAATGGCTTTTGCTTCAGTTTCTGGCTTCATAATACCACTCTAGTTTTCTATTGTAAGTTTTAATTAATAAATATAATGGTTTAACTTAACCTCTGTGTCTAGATCTTTACTAGATTAAACTATGTTGCAATTGCATATAAAAGAGCAAGGAATATTGCTACAACACCAAATTCCCAATATCCAACGCCCCATCCAATGAATGTAGCTACAAACACAAAGATAAATATTAATACTGCCTTAGATTTTCCGTGCATTAAAAAATCTATGATAGATCTTGAGAATTCAGAAGGAATGTAATATGCATATGTTCCATCTGCAATATCAAATACCATAACAGGGCTGTTATTCCATATTTTGACTTCATCTGCTATCTGGGCTCTTTCTCCAGATTCCCTTCTGCTTTTTCCTATACCTGCCCTTAACATTGCACCATGGTTTAAAGCATGCCATGCAGAATCAATACCTGCCTGCATTGCTGCATGTTTAGTTGGGAAATTAGCGACAAAATCATCCCCTCCTTCCCTGTATCCTTCAATTTTTCCGTTGCATTCATTCTCAATAAAATTTTTAATATCTGTCATTATTTCAACGAGCTTATCACGCCCATTTTCCGCAATAAACTTTGTAGAATCTATCATATCAATGAATAGATAATTATCATAAACTGCAGGGGCACCTTTCAATTTTCCAGTTTTACCTGAAAATACAACTGCATATTCTCCCCC
>JAEYQZ010000266.1 GCA_023409695.1 Methanobacteriota archaeon
AGAGGCTTTAAATGGAAATCCTCCTGCTAAAGCTAACTTTGAGGTATTCAGCGATTCCATTAAAAAGCAGATTCTTTTCTGGATTAAAAGTGCTAAGCGCCCTGAAACTCGAATAAAAAGAATTGAAAAAGTTGTAATATCTGCGGCGGAAAATAAAAGGCCGTTTTGAAATTTACATTCTTTAAACAGATTTTCATTTAATTGTAGCTTAGGCAATTAAAAACAGTGGTATATACTGCTATTTTGGAATGGGTTTAAAATTTAGAAAGGATCATAAATCTTAAAAATCATACCTTGAAAATGCCTAAATTCAAAATTATTTGATTAATACTGCAGAATAAAAATAAAAAACAGTCTGAACCTATGGAATTTAATTCAATGATTTTTTAAGCATTATATCGAGTATTATGTCATCTGATGCTCCCATTCCAGAATTTGCGAGTCTGCAGAAATTTTCTATAGTTTTTTCGGGGTCATCTTCAATAATTCCATCGGTGGATTTTATACATATCCCTTGAACTGCCATATGGGCAGATTGTAATGCTGCACCGGTACATGTTGCCACCTTTAATGCGCATCCTGACTTCGCGCCGTCGCAAATCATCCCTGTTACATTTCCAAGCATGTTCTGGATAGATGCGTATATTTCATCTTTTTTGCCACCTAACAGGTAAGCTATGCCGCAACTTGCTCCTGTGGCTGAGACAGTTGCTCCGCAGAATGTAGATAACCTTCCAAATTTTGACTTTATGTAAATTGTAGTTAAATGGCTAAGCGTAACTGCACGCAGCATTTTATCCAAATTTATATTTAACCTTTCTGCGACTGCTACTACGGGGATAGTAGCTGAAATACCCTGATTGCCGCTTCCTGAGTTGCTTATCACTGGTAAATTAATACCAGACATTCTTGCACCTGATCCAGCAGCGGTTAAAGCAACTGCATAAGATACAGTATCTTCTGATAAAGTTTTATCACTGCTATTTGATTCATTTGTTTCTCTAATATTGCGATTATAAGTGCTATTTAATCCTTCCTTGCATATTTTTTGGTTTATTTTGATGCTGTGGTTAATGAGGCCGAGTTCTTTGGGGTCAACGTTTTCTATAAATTCATAAATTGAATCCAGATTAAGAAAATCAAAATTTTTATTTTTTTCTATTTTTAAATCATTCGAACCTTTTTTAAGGGTTTTACCATTTAGTTCTATTAAAACAACATTGGTATGGTTATCTTCAATTATTACTTTAGATTTAGACAATTTATTTTCAATAATTACTTCAATATACAATTTTTTGGGTGAATTTGACAGATCAAAGGTTATTTTACCTTCATTAATCATCTTTTCGGCCTTTTTCAGGTGGTCATCATTCAAATTAGCCAGTACTTCAAGTTTTTTATCTGCATTACCTGAAATTGCCCCAAGCGCGGCTGCTAAAGGTATTCCACAGCTCCCTGTTCCTGGAATCGTTACTCCCATAGCGTTTTTAATAATGTTTTTACTCGCATATACTTTTATATATGAAATTTCTTCTCCTTTTAAGTTGTTTCGTGCTAGTGCTGCTGCATAAGCGATAGCTATTGGTTCTGTACACCCAAGAGCTATTTCTAGCTCTCTATTTAAAATATCAAAGAATTTTTCTTTTTCCATAATTTTCCCTTATTTTTTAAGATGAATTGACTGACAATTCTTTAATTATTAATAGAAACATTTATATATATAAATGTTTAATCTTTACATGATAATGTATGCAAATACTTTATCGGGTGAAAAAAATCTTTTTTTCACCTCCTTTACACTTTAATAACTAATTTTTATTAGAATAAATGAACGAATTTCTGTTTAATCCATATAAATTGCTATTTTTAAAATTTAGAGATATTACAGCTTTTATGATTAATTTGAATTTATAAAATCAAATGCTGAAAAATAAAAAATAAATTACTTTTTGAACCAGTTTTAAGAATTTAGAAAAGATCATATAAAAAATCAATTACATAATACAAACCAGGAATACTTTTTCAACTTGAAATACTTAAAATTAAAACATTTTTTAAAGGAGGTTTATTATGGCATTGAATTTAGGAGATCTCCATATAAGCAGCCCTGCTTTTGGCCCTCTGGAGCGTATTCCAAATCGTTTTGTCTATGATGGAGATAATGTTTCTCCTCCAGTAGAATGGGGCGGTGCTCCACCTGATACGAAAGAATATGCATTAATTTGCCATGATCCAGATGCCCCACTTCCATATGGTTTCACTCACTGGGTTGTATATGGTATACCTGCAGATGTTATAGATATTAGAGAAGGTGAGGGAAAAAAGGTTTTTACAGAAGGTACCACGGGATATGGTGAGCAAGGTTGGGGAGGTCCAGCTCCACCGCCGGGACATGGACCGCATCACTATTATTTCTGGTTGTATGCCCTTGATAAAGCTCTCAACTTAAAACCGGGGTTAACTCGCGAACAATTGCTGGAAGCTATTGCAGACCATATTATTGTACAGGCACGGCTTGTTGGAATTTACGAGTTGTAAATCCGTTTTAAGGAAGATAAAATGAAAGAAGAACTTCCTCA
>JAEYQZ010000077.1 GCA_023409695.1 Methanobacteriota archaeon
TTCCAAGGAAATTCTGCCCATTATTTGTGAAGTTACCATAACCTGTCCACGCAGCACATGCCATAGTATAATTACCATCAAATTTAGTATTGAAAAGAGCTTCTTTAAAATTACCTGATAATAATGATATAAGAGTGTTATAGGTCATATCTATGCTATTTATTTTTCCAGTACCATTAAGACCATCTGCAGTGTAATCAAGGGGACTTTCCTGATTTTCAGCCCCTGGAAGTACTATGCGAAAGTTAAAATTATGTCCTTTCCCATATATTTTATAATAACCTCCTATAGGAACTTCATTGGAATGATTAGGAGGGATTGAAAGGTAAGATATGTAATTATATGGTATTTGATCAAATAAAAAATTTTCAAGGGCGCTGCTTGCAACTCCAAAAATTAAAAATCCTGATATTAAAGCTGTAATAAGTATATATACGTTTCTGGCCATGATATCATAAGTCCTAAGTTTAGTTAAATTTTGTTATCAAATAAAAAATGCCCCAAACATTATATTTGGGGCTACAAACTTTGTTGGTACTCAAATTGAAGTTTGGTAAGAAAATATCTTTTTATGTATTCATTTTTTGACATTTCTATATATTTTTCCATGCATCGACACTGTTAAGTCTGTTAATCTGCTTAAAGTGGTAGTACTATGCGTAACCTCGGCGTACTTGCTACTAAAGGCCCATTTAGTGGTGCTTGAGCAGTTACTCCGGGTGTACTTGCGATAGCAGTTCCATTGGTTGATGTTTGAGCAGTACTTCCTCCTGCTGAAACAACTGTACAAAGTGCTGTCGCTGCTGCAGGATCGTTTAATGAGACTCTTCCGCCAGTATTTATATTAAACGATGTGTCGTTAACTACTACATTGTTTCTTGGAGTAGTGACAACTGGATCAGCTGCACTGGTAGTTGGTGTGAGTGCTGATAAAAATTTTCCACCTTGAGATGGATCTGCTGTTGCTGTTACTTTATTGTCGGTAACACCCTGAGGAACCTGGGATGTGGGTACATTAGGAGCAGTGTAGGTTTTCAACTGCACGTTAGTCCCTGTTGGGAGCGGTTGATTGTTTAATCCTGCAAGGCTGCTTAAATCAACAGTTGCAGTTCCCTGCGGCTTAACCCACAAATCTGCATAGATTTTTTTTACTGACCCGTCTACATTTGTTATATCAAATGCTGCGACAACATGTTTCCAGGAGTTTCCATGGTTTTCAAATGCAACGCTTGTGGCTTCATTAGGTATAACGGTATTCTGTTGGGATCCAATTTGAGGGACGTTTGCGTATACAAGCCCGCCCATTACTACTATAACCATTAACATAATGGTTAATCCTGCTCTTTTTTCCATACAAAATACCTCCTAAATAACTGTCACCACTTTGTAGCCTACGATGGATACAAATACCATCAACAATGGAACAATTGCGATATTAGATCCTTCTACAAATGATTGTATTCGTTTATTTTGCTGTGATTCGGTGCTTAAAATTTCTTTTAAGGCTAGAAATGCTATTAGTGCAATTACTGCTATTATGCTGTAAGTCATGACCTGTGTCAAGGTTACTGCTGTTGTTGTGGTTGTTACGGTCGATATCATATAACACCTCCGTTATTACAGTAATAATATTTATTATTATAACCTTATATACTTTAGTATTTACTTACTAACAATACGGCATTTAAAAATTGTTTTAGGGTTAATTATTATGATTTGGAGCTTTAAAATTGGTATTAACAAAACTTTGTACTAAATTTGTATTAATATGCCATATCCATATAAAGTAATACATATTAAGTTCTGGATTAATTTAAAAAATAGTAAAAGTAAATATAATATCAAATAAATCTGCTTTGAATTATATTTAAAGAGATTTTAACCATTTAATATAAATATTAACACTTTATAACTTATTAGCTCTATTTACTTTTTATATTCATATCATGTTTATTAAAATCTATACTTTCAGTAGATTTAGAAATAAGGGCTCCATTTTGAGAATTAATTAAAATTCGATCTATCATTTTTCCCATTGAATCTAAAAGAATACCTGTTAATACCAAAAATCCGCCGATTAATGTCATCATTATTGCAAGGATTGTTGGGGCCAGGCTGTAAGATGTTGAAGGAGCAATATTACTTGCAATTGCCATGTAATCTCCAAAAAATATGAGACCTAAAACTATGCCTGCTAAAGTAACTATGATGCCGGGTAATGCAAAGTAAAACAGTGGTCTTTGAAACTGTAAATCATTTATAACTTTAATTAAAACTCCTACTCCATGGTTTATAGGGTTTTTTGTAGAACTATCCATGTCATATCTTACTCCTATTTCGACTTCTTTGACCCTCAAGCCGACATTTGATGCATCCGTTAACATTTCACTTTCGATACCAAAATCAGTGCAGCTAAATCTAAAAGCAGGTAGGGTATATCTTGCAAAGGCTCTAAAACCGCTTTGACTATCGGTGCTATTAAGCCCGCTACCTAAATTAGTAATTTTATCAAGTATAGACTGTCCAATGCGTCTGTAAGGCGGAGTATCTTTTTTATCTCCGCTAATATATCTGCTGCCGTTTACAATATCTGCTTCACCGTCTATTATGGGAGTTATCAACTTTGGTATTTCTTTGGGATTATGCTGTCCATCAGAGTCTAAAGTTACTATAATTTCTGACTCCTTAGCCGCTTTAAAACCGGTTTTTAGTGCTGCACCTTTACCTTTATTAGAAGAATGGCTTATTACTTGAGCTCCTGCAAGCTTAGCGATCTTTGCAGTATTATCCGTGCTTCCATCATCAACAACAATTACTTTATCCACATATTTTTTAGAACAAAGAATTACACTGCTTATGCATAACTCTTCATTGTAAGCTGGTAATATTGCTGTTATTTTTGCCATATTATCTACTCATTTTTTTGACTAAATTATCAATCTGAATAACACATTTCAGTTTGTATGAATTTGGTGTTAGTGTGTAATTTCATACTTTACTATATTATTTTATTATTATTTCATTATTAAATGTTTAGGTTTGTAAAAAAGTCTTATTTTTTAACTAATTGTATTATTTTCAGTAAAATTTATATGAAATGCAGTAGTAAGTAATAATGTACTTACTTAATTAACTAAATTTTCTTAAATTGGCAGGGGTATCTGGGAGAAGTATTAAACGGATCTAGGGGTAATTTAAAGAGATTTAAAGACAAGTGTTCTTATAAATTTCTAAAATACCATTTTAAGTACAAATTTCTGCTGAAATTAAGACTAAATAATAATTTAAAGAGTAATAGTGCCTTAAATTATGCATTTGGATGTTATTAGGTGGATTAAATGCTAATTAGTAGATCGAATATTTATATAAGAGCAAATATGGATTATTGGGTGATATTGTGATTATACTAATTTTTATTTTATACTTCCTGTCATTTTTAATTATATGGCAGTTTGTTGGATATCCTACTTTAATGGCTGTAATAGCACGTAGAAATAATGCTAAACCTAAAGATTATTCTTATCAACCATTTGTATCAATTTTAGTTCCAACTTACAATGAAGAGAATGTAATTGGTAACAGAATTGAAAATTTGAATCATTTAGATTATGCGGACGATAATTATGAGATTATTGTAGTGGATTCAGGCTCTAATGATTATACCCAGGATATAGTAAGAAAAAAAATAAAAGAAAATACAGGAAAGCCAGAATTAAAACTGGTAATCGAGAAAGAGAGAAGAGGAAAAGCATCAGCCATAAATTATGGCAAAAAACATGCGAAGGGAGATATAATACTTGTAACAGATGCAAATTCCATTTTTGAGAAAGATGTCTTAAAAGAGATGATGCCTCATTTTAGTAATCCTAAAATAGGTGCTGTAGGAGGTAAATATACACTACCTAATTCTGATACTTTAATTACATCTTCTAATCAATTTTATCTTGATATTGAGTATATTATGAGGAAAGGTGAATCAATACTGGATTCTGCATGTCTCTTCCATGGTGAAATTAATGCATGGCGTAAAAATATAGTAAATGCAGATGTAGGAATTGTATCTGAAGATTTAGATATGGCTATACAAATCAGGAAAAAAAAATATAAGGTAGAATACGAGCCAAAAGCGGTAAATTACGAACCAGCTCCAACATCCATAGAAGAACAAATAATCCAAAGAAAAAGAAACAGCATAGGGACCATTAAAAATATTTTTAAACACATAGATTACTGGCTTCCTCCAAAAGATATCTATTCTCTTCTTATTTTCCCTTCACATAAAGGTTTGGTGATGTTTTCTCCATTTATATTATTTGCTGTTCCTATTTTATATTTCTTAATAAGGGATTTACAAATTATAGTTATACACTTTATTTTAGTTTTAATTAGTTTCACATTGTTGTTTTTAATCCTTAATCATTTAAAATCAAAAATAATTAAAACCAATAACCTGAAATCAGGATTTTCTTTTAAATCATTACCTAAAATAATTTTCTATGTTTTGTTGAATGAATATATTGTGCTGCTTGCTTGGAAAGACTTTATTTTTGGTAAATATTCTGTATTATGGGATAAAGTTGAATCCACCCGAGAATTATAAGCTGTGTTAGCAGATGAAAAATTAAAAAATAGAACTGGAATTATAAATTCAAATGCCAAGTCAATTACCTTTTAAGATAAAATAAGAGGATAATAATGATGGAATATCAAAAAGATAACCAAAAAATTTGTATTGTAACATATCCTTTTTTAGACCGCTATTTAGGTGGACCAATTGTATTGAACAGGTATATAAAACTATTATCTATGTTTTCTGGGGATTTTATGGTGATAACAGGAAATAATGAAGTAGATAACTATAATGGTATTCAAATAAGTGTCCATCATTTTAATTATAATCCAACAAGGAATAAACTGTATTTTATTTTCCAGAATATTCTGGCTGAATTTAAATCTACTCTTTTACTTATTGAAGAGCGATCTAATTATAAATCTGCAGTATTTTTAGGTGGAGAACCAGTTTTAACATTATTTACAGCAAGACTACTGAAAAAAAATGTAATTCTTTTTCCACAAACTTCTGTATCATGTGGAGTTAAGAATTTATACAAAAGGAAAAATTTCGGGTTTTTAGCTTATTTAGTTTACAAATTTTTGGAAAAACTAAATATTTATCTGGCAAATTGGATTATAGTCGATTCAGAAGAAATTTCGAAAGATTTGAATTTGAAGAGGTATTCTCATAAAGTTTTTATAAACAACCCTACATTTATTGAAACCAATATCTTTAAAATTAATAAGAATTTTCATGAAAGGAAAAATTTAATAGGTTATATAGGGCGTTTAAGCGAAGAAAAAGGTATATTAAACTTTTTAGATTCAATTCCACTTATATTTGAAAAATTAAAAGATGTTAAAATATTCATAGGTGGCGATGGGCCTTTAAAAAAGGATGTTATTGATTTTATCAATGAAAATGGTTATCATGACAAAATACAGTTTACAGGTTTAATTTCCCACGAAAAGCTGCCTGAATATTTAAATGAGTTGAAACTAGTTGTTATCCCGTCATACATTGAAGGTTTACCCACTGTTATACTTGAATCAATGGCCTGTGGTACGCTTATTTTAGCCACTCCTGTTGGAGGAATACCTGGTATAATTGAAGATAATCTAACAGGTTTTATAATGGAAAATAATTCTCCTGAATCCATCTGTAAAAATGTTGTAAGGTCTTTAAATTATGGTGAACCTGAAAAAATCATAGAAAGATCTTTAAAAGTTGTAGAAAATAATTACAGTTTAAAAATAGTTATTAATAGATTTAAAGGGTTATGGGTTAACATATGAAGAAAATATGTCCTAGAAATTGGTTTATAATTATTCTGTTAGCATTATTTGTAACTGACTTAGTAATTATGTTAGATTTGCCTTTGTGGCGACAATTAATTGCTTTATTATTTTTTGATATAATCCCTGGTTTGTTGATACTTTATATATTAAAATTAAAGAAATTAAATTTCCTTAAAAAGATAATGCTGTCTGTTGGATTAAGTATTTCATTTCTTATGTTAATTGGATTATTTATTAACCAAATAGATTTGGCTGTGGGCATAGAAAGGCCATTATCTACATTTTCACTGCTTTTATCTTTTAATGGAGTTATACTGCCATTAATATTAATTGGATACCTGCGAAATAGGGATGAAAAATTTAATATAAATTTAAAACTGAATATGGGAGATAAATTAACTAGTCCTGCTTTATTTCCCCTTATTTTTCCTTTTTTATCAATTATAGGGACTTATATCATGAATATATATGGAAACAATATTATTCTTTTATTTCTAATGCTCTTAATCCCTGTTTATATTGTAATTATTACACTTTTAAGGGATAAAATTCCGGGATTTACTTATCCTGTAGCTATACTATCCATTAGCATTGCTTTACTTTTTATTCATGGATTAACTTCCCATTATCTTAATGGTAGAGATGTTTATAGTGAATATGCGTCTTTTCAAGTAACGTCTCATGATCTAAATTGGGAAATGGCAAATTTTCAATCTGTACTCACAGCTTGTTTAAGTACGTCTTTATTGCCAGGAATATATGATTCATTATTAAAATTAAGCGGTATGTATATCTATAAAATTGTTTACCCTTTAATTTTTGCGCTAACTCCATTGTCTATATTTGTTTTATCTCGAAAGTATCTTAAAAAAGATTTTAATGCTTTTATAGCGGCGCTGTTTTTCATGTTTCAATTACCGTTTGTCGATGAAAGCCACAGTATGATGAGAGAAATAATTGCTCTGTTGTTGTTTGCGTTGGTGTTGATGGTATATTTTGATGATGAGATAAAAGGAATGAGTAAAAAGATATTATTATTGATATTTGTATTTAGTATAGTTGTATCTCATTATACCACTGCTTATGTGTTTTTTATTTTGATGTTTGGACTTTTACTTTTGAAATTTTTAAATAGGAGTAATATGCCCTTTATGTCTATAACATCTAAAAATTATAACAGTAATATATCTTTTACGTTTGTAGTACTCTTTTTTGCGTTTATCTATTTATGGTACAGTCAGATAACCAATACGGCTTTTAACGATGCAATACATGTTATGGAAAGAACATCCAGTAATCTTGTAAATTTTTTTGTTTTAGAATCGAGGGATTCTTCTATACTAATCACTTTAGGCAGGGGATTGACTGATCTGCCCAACATGATCAGGATATATACCTATGATTTAATATTTATCTTTATTGGAATTGGAACATTGTATTCTATCTTAAAATGCAGAAAAAAAATTGAAAATGAATATTTATTCTTATTACTGATATCAGTTCTATTACTTGCATCGTTTGCGGTTTTACCCTATATAAATAGCCAATATGGAAATTCTAGACTCTTTATACAACTTGCAGTTATCTTATGTGTACCTTTTGTTATTGGAAGCAAATTTATAGCTAAAAAATTGAGATTGAAGCATGTTACTTTAATTTTAATCCCTATTATATTGCTGCAGTTTTTTAATGTTACATTCATAACTGATCAGGCTTTTGGAATCCATACTTCTATGGATTTAAATCATGATGGGGAAAGATATAACCAGTTTTATATGCATGATGGAGAATTTACAGCTTCAATATGGCTAAAAAATAAAAATAAAGATAAAAAAACCTTATCTAATAAAAATGGAAGAAATACGTACGGCTATTTAATATATGGCGATGATTTTGATTATAACAGGATATATCTTGGTTATTTAGAAAAAACGCCCTATGTTTATACTCCAATATATAATTTGACATTATCTAAATTTGAGAATTCCGGTGAATCCTACATATTTTTGAGGTATTATAATATCCTGACAGGTAAATTCTATTTTCTTGACAGGGGCAACAAAGGGGTAACTTCGCAAAATATTTCAGATTATCATCTGTTTAACGGTGTTCAAAAAATATATGATAATGGCGGCTGTGAAATATACTATAACAGGGGCATACAACATGGTTAAAATATTATTTGTTCATAACACGGCTATGCCCTATAGAATACCATTTTTTAAAGTATTAACCGAAAAATATGATGTTAAATTCATTTTTACGCATTTTAAAAGATCTTTTAAAAGAAGAGGAATGGGTGCAACAATTCATGAACTGGAAAATTCAGACTATAAAATCTTAGATAACAGACTTCCAATGGAAAATGTTTTAAACCTGCTGTTTATATTATTAAAAACTGATTTTGATATTGTTGTAGGCAGTATAGATTATATTCCTCCTTCAGCACTCATTACAAATTTTTTATGTTTTTTTATTGGGAAATTGAAGGGTAAAAAAACAATATTTTGGTGTGAGGAGTGGGGATGGCCCAAGCATCCTTTAAGAAAAATGATTTCGCCATTTTTAAACCATATAATATGTAACTGCGATGCATTAGTTGTACCTGGTAAAATACATAAAGAACATGTGATTTCATTGGGGGCACCAGCTGAAAAAGTATTTATCCTTCCAAATGCGACTAATTTAACTATAAAATCTTTAGATTACTTAAAAATGGAAAAATTAAAATATAAATGGCATGATCAAAAAGTAATCCTTTATGTAGGGCAGTTAAGAAAATTAAAGGGTGTCCATTATTTAATAAAGGCATTTGCCAAACTTAAATCTGAAGTTGATAATGTTAATTTATTAATTATAGGAAAAGGGGAATATGAAGATAGGCTCATTACTTTATGTAAAAAACTAAATATGACCCGTGAAGTTCGTTTTTTGGGATTTATTAAAAATGAAGATTTAGGGCCCTATTATCTACTGGCAGATCTTTTTGTAATGCCGTCGGTAATAGACTATGGTTTTGCAGAGGCATGGGCACTGGTTGTAAATGAATCTATGGCATTTGAAACACCGGTAATAGCTACAGATGCAGTTGGTTGTGCTTTTGAAATGATTGAAAATAATGTAAATGGTTATATCATACCTGAAAAAGATGAAAATGCTTTGTATAAATCTATGTTAAAGCTACTGTCTGATGATCACTTAATAGAAAAGATGGGTAAAAATTCCAGGGTGAAAGTAGAAAAAGAATTTACTTATGAAAAAATGATTGATGGCTTTAATCAGGCAGTAAAATTTTTAAAAATTTCTTAATGCATTATTATAAACGTTTTCCAGCATTTGAACTGTCTGTTTCCAACTGTATTTGGACGCTTTTTTCATGTTCTGCTTGGAAATTCTTTTTCTTAATTCCTTATCTTCTAAAAGCAGCAATATTTTTTCTGCTATTTCTTTAGAATTTTGGGGCCTTACAAGGAATCCGTTTTTACAATCTTCAATTATTTCGTTTATTCCATTTACATCCGTGGCAACAACTGGCAGCCCTGATGCCATTGCTTCCAGTAGAACGTTAGGGAAACCTTCCTGTAAACTGGGAAGGGTAAATATATCTGAATTTTTGAGGTAAACAGGAACTTCTTCAGTGGCTACTTTTCCTGAAAATGTAACTATGTCATTTATATTTAATTTAGTTACCAATTTTTCTAAATTTTCCTTTTGAGGACCTTCACCAACAATTAATAGCCGCGAATTTATGTCTTTTTTCGTTATATATCTCATAGCTTCTATTAAATAACTTAATCCTTTTTCTAGTCTCAGATTTCCTACAAATATTATTTTTGTATCTGATGATTCACTAAACTTTGGAGATGAATCATTAAATCGATCAATATCGATACCGTTAGGGATTACTGAAATTTCTTTAGCACTGATTTTTTGCATTTCTTTCTTCATATGTTCTGTTAATGCTATTACTGAATTTGCATTGTTTAAAATCGCTTTAACAAGAATTTTTTCCACATTAAATGGATATATATCACCTCCACGTCCATAAACAACGTAAGGTATTTTAAGTAATTTTTTTATTAGAAATGCGGTAAAGCCTGATATTCCACTTGTTGAGATTCCCTGGGCGTGTATTATTTCAGGATTTATTTCTTTAATAACTGGTAAAATATTTCGTTGATCAAAAAGAGGCCCTATGATTTTAGTTTTTCTCATGCCTACCGGGTGAACTACGAATTTGTCTTCATTTAAAGAATCACTGTAAGAAGAAGTTATGATATGAATTGAATGTCCCTTATTGGCTAAGTGTTTTGCAATGTTGTAGGATGCGATTTCCATTCCACCTACTCTATCTGGGGGAAATCCAGAAACTAAAATGGCAATTTTCATTTCTTTGCCACCAGAAATAAATTTTGATCCTTTAGAAAGCCAAATTTCTCAATTAGCCATCTGAAGTATTTTAAAAATTTATAGGTAGCATTAAAACCTATAGGCACTTTTTTAATTTTAATTAGTTCAAAATTATCTTTTAGTATTAGTGAAATGTTTTTTTCATTGAAAACTTGAATATGGCCCCATCTATGGAATTTAATCCCACAATCAGGACATGAAACTATATTCTGGTTTAAATTTTCGTTGTAAGGAACTGTAATAATTAGATGGCCTTCTTTTTTTAAAACCCGGTTAATTTCAATTATTCCTTTATTTAATGTATCATTATCGAGATGTTCAAGAACTTCAGTGGCAAAGATAGTGTCAAATGAGCGATCTCTGAAGGGCATATTTGAAATATCACCTTTTATTATGTTTGATTGTTTAGGTGCAATATCTAAGCCTGTAGAGTTGGGAATTAAATTAATTAAGGCACCTGAACCCGCCCCTATGTCTAAGACTTTACTTCCAATATATTTATTTGACATTTTTAATATTTCTGGGGCAGATACATCACCTGCATAATCAGCGTCATTCTTTTCCCAGAAATCAGATGCATCTTTTTTATCCCAATTTTTCTTTAAAGTACACATCATACCACACTCCCAAAGTAAATATGCTCCATATAATTCCTGTACGATAAGTATTGCCGTTTTTCAGATTTTTAGCAATTTTTTCGATTTTTTCTTTTTTAAAAAGGTTGTTTATAAACTTATTTTCATAAAATGTTTCCAGAATTTTATCTTTTAATCCATCTTCTGTTATCCAACTTTTTAATGGGGTTCCAAAGCCTTGTTTTTTTCTTTTAATAATTAAAGGGGGCAATAAGTCCTTGACTGCCATTTTAAGAATATATTTTTCATTTCCATTTTGTAATTTTAGGGAGGGAGGTATCGAAAAAGCATACTGAACTACGTTTTTATCCATAAGAGGCAATCTTTCTTCAAGGGAATTTGCCATTGTGGCTTTATCTGCTTTCATCAAAAATTTCTCTGGCAGTAAATTCTTACAATCTACAGCAAGCATCCTGTTCAATGGATTTTTCATATTGCATGGTGCAAATGCATAATTTTCAATATTTTTTGTTTTTAAATTTGTTAACCAGCTAAGCTCCTCATCAGTCATAACTCTGGCAGTATGCATATGTGAACTTTCTAAGGGCAATTTTGCAAAATTTAAGGCTATATTTGTCAGATATTTTTCAACAGGGCTTCTATAAATGTTTCCTTTATCAGGGAGATTATTAATAATTGGAACTGCTAATTTTTTTGCAAAGGAATTATTTAATATGGAATGCAGTTTAAGATTGTCTTTATAACTGGAATATCCTGCAAACAGTTCGTCTCCTGCCTCTCCAGCAATAATTACTTTGACGTAATCTTTAGCTAAAGATGCTAAAAAATAGTTATTTATGATCGCTGCATCACCAAGGGGTTCATCATTGTACCATGTGATTTTATCAATGTTCTTTTCTACCATCTCGGATGTAAGGGTAATTTCATGATGTATGGTATTTAAATGGTCTGAAACGATTTTAGCATATTCTAACTCAGAAAAAGATTCAAAGCCTATGGAAAATGTGTGGAAATCATAATCCATTAACGGCCGGGTTAATGCAGTGGTAGTACTTGAATCTAACCCTCCAGATAAAAAAGAACCTACAGGAACATCTGATATTACTCTGTATTCGGCTGAATTTTGGAGTAAATTTCTTAATTTCTGAATTATTTTCGCTTCATCTTCACAGGTAATGTCTTCAAAAAAATTCCAGTATCTTCTGATCTTCAATTCATTATCTTTAATAGTTAAAATATGTCCAGCTGGTAACTTTTTAACGCCTTCAAATAGCGTATTAGTTCCAACAGTATATTGATAACATAAAAAACTGGATAAAGCTTCTTGATTGATTTGTTTTTTGATATCTGTATTTAAAATTCCCTTAATTTCAGATGCAAAAAAAAGTTTTCCATCATTATTAAAGTAATATAACGGCTTTTTTCCCATTGGATCTCTGGCTAATATTAATTTTTTATTATGCTTGTCCCAGATAGCAAATGCAAACATCCCATTTATCTTTTCTACTAAATTTTCTCCGTATTCTTCATATAAATGGACAAGAAGTTCAGTATCTGAGTTTGTATAGAATTCATGTCTTGAATTTAAGTTCTCTTTCAATTCAAGATAATTATAGATTTCTCCGTTTAGTATAACCCATATATCTTCATTTTCATTATGAATTGGTTGATGGCCAGTTTCAAGATCGATAATGCTTAGTCTTCTATGTCCCAGTGAGATATCATCATCTAAAAAGTAACCATGATCATCAGGACCTCTGTGGGTCAAACTATTGCACATTTTCTTAATTGTTTTAGAATCTTCCATTCTGTAGATTCCACATATTCCGCACATTCTATTACTCCCTGTTGAATATCCTTTTAAAAATTATCAGATCACTTTCTGAAAATGTCTTCACAGCAAATAAAATTGCAAAATAAATTAGTATAGACAGTAATATTGCAATTAAAAGGTTATTTTTAAAGTAATTTGCCACTAAAAAAACAAAGAAGCTTGCAATCACTGGTTTGATTACAATTGTTTTAATTTCTATTTTACAGATATTTTTTGAAATAAAATAAACACTCAATACCAGCGATAGAAATTCTGTTAAAACTGTGACAATGGATGATCCTAAATAACTGAAGTAAGGTATAAGTAAAATATTAGCTGTTATATTGAAAATCATGCAAATTGAAAGGATTATAAGCAGCAATTTTTGTTTATTTATAGATATCAATAATATCCTGAAGATATAAGTCAAATAAATAATGGGTATAACCCAGATAAGAATTTTTAAAGCAGTACTCGATTGTATAAAACCGGTTCCATAAACCAGTAAAATAATTTGATCGGAAAGTGCTACACTTCCTGCTGCTATTGGCAAACCTAATATGAGCAAATATTTAAAAGATTTATGATAAGAAAAACTCAAAGAATCCTTTGAATAAACATGTAATTTAGAAAAAACAGGGTATACAGCTGTAGAAAAAACTATAGGTACTGCCATTAAGGCTTCAATTAATTTATAGGAAGCATTATAATAACCGACAGCAATATTCCCTTTGATAAGTGAAAGTATGACTGTATCAATTCTAAATACTATTATAGAAAATAATATGGCAAACGATATTGGAAGAGATTTTAATAAAGCCCATTTCCAAAAATAAAAGTCAATTTCAATTTTGGGCAGTACAAATTTTTTTATACATATTAATGCTGAGTAGATGAAGAAAAACAAATTAGCAATTAGATAAGCAAATGCAAACCAGATTATATCTAGTTTAAATATTATAGCGATTAAAGCACCTGCGAGTAGGAAAGAATTATTTAATATCTGCCCAATAGCTCTAAATTCCATTTTTTCATAGGATTGGAAGATAGAATTGAAGATATCTGCTGCTACTGCAAAAACAGTGGATAGTGTTATTATATAAATTATATTCTTTACAACTGGAGGATATGAGAACATATTTACAAATATTACAATGACTAAAAAGATGAATAAAGATAAAATAGCCCTGATTAGTATGGTATTTCCTAAAAATTTGCCGGCTAGTTTTTTATCCTTTGAGACTTCACGGGTAGTAAAAGTACTGAGTCCTAGATCCATGAATACTCCAAATATTCCAGTAAATGCAATTGCAAATGATAATGTTCCAAAATCTTCAGCGCCCAGATACCTGGCGCTGTATATTATATAAAAAAATCCTAAAATATAGCCTAAAAACTGGGAAATGAATAATATTGCAGTATTTTTAGCTAATTTCCGTGCACCATTCATTTTTTTACCAAAAATCTATTTTAATCAGCTAATTAGCCTCTATTTCATATGATTGTCATGGTATGATAATTTTTTGTAATATAACTAATAATGATGTTTTTTATTATATTTCTCTAATTTAATGGGGATAATTAATAAAAAAGTTAATAGTTTCTTCTAATTCATTCTTAAAATCGTCTTCAGGTTCATATCCAAATGATTTTGCTGCATTTATATCTGCAAGGGAATGCTTAATATCTCCAAGCCGTGGGCTAACATAATTTGACTTAATATTGGTTTTAAGAAGTTCATTTAACATGGCAACAAGATCGTTTAATATAATGCTCCTTCCACAGGCGATATTATAAATTCCAGTTTTATTTGATTTTGCAGCCAAGATATTTGCATCTACAACGTTTTTAACAAAGGTAAAATCCCGGCTTTGCTGTCCGTCGCCATACACTGTTGGTGATTTTCCTTTAAGGATGGAAGTTATAAATTTAGGGATTACCGCTGCATATTGTGAATGTGGATCTTGTCTGGGGCCAAAAACATTGAAATATCTTAAAGAGATAGTTTGAATGCCGTATATTTCTTTAAAAACTTTACAATAATGCTCACAGGTAGCCTTAGTAATTGCATAAGGTGATTTAGGATTAATGGGCATAGTTTCAATTTTAGGTAACGCTGGGGTATCTCCATAAACAGAAGATGAAGATGCAAAAATAACCTTTTTGATATCAAGTTCATAGGCCGCTACTAAAATTTTTAATGTACCCGTAATATTTGTTTCATTTGATTTTAAAGGATTATTTATGCTTCTTGGGACACTTGGAATAGCAGCTTGATGAAAAATATATTCACAACCTTCAAAAATATCATTAAGATTAACAGAATTTATATCTTCTAAATTTAATTTAATGTGGGACATATCCAGATGTTTAATGTTTTCTATTTTCCCTGTTGATTGATTATCAATAATTACTACTTCATTATCTTGAGATAATTCTTCAACTAGATTAGATCCAATAAATCCAAGCCCACCGGTTACTGCTACTTTTTTATTCTTAATTTTTCCTGTCTCCTTTAGTAAACATGGTATATGTTACTATTTAATGAGTTTCTGTGTGAATCTTTGCTCATTTTCTAAAAAGATTAGGGATAATCTATAAATACCAATAAGGTAATATTAGTATGTAATTACTTATTAATGTTACTAAGTAATTACTTAAATATTATTTAATATTATTTAATATATTTATATTATTTGTTTGGCATGGTGAATTAGGTGTATAACAGAATATTTAAGAAAATTAAAACCCGGAGTGCAAAAATTTGTATAGTTGGGCTTGGTTATGTAGGGCTGCCAACTGCAATTTTCTTTGCAGAAAATGGATTTGATGTAATTGGTGTTGCAAGAAATGAGGAAAAAATAAACCTGATAAATAGAGGTATACCTACTATTGGAGAGCTTAAACTTGAATATAAACTCTCTAAAGTTATAAATAATAAGAAATTGTGTGCTACATCTGATTTAAAGTGGGCAACCGAAGTATCGGATATAATTATATCTATTGTACCTACTCCTGTGGATGAATTTAAGGATCCAGATCTCACTCCAATTATATCTTCTGGAAAAGAAATTGCTAAGGGACTGGGTACTGATAAACTAATTATTCTGGAATCTACTGTTTATCCGGGTGTCACTGAAGAGGTTTTACAGCCTATTTTAGAAAGATCTGGATTAAATGCAGGTTTAGATTTTGGACTGGCATACTGTCCTGAGAGATATAATCCTGGGGATGAAAAACATGGTATTGAAAACGTTGCAAGGGTTGTTGGAGGAATAACACCGGAGTGGGCTGAAATAACAAGAGAGTTATATCAGATTATAATAACGGAAGAAGTTAAGGTTTTAAAGAACATCAGAACTGCAGAAGCTGCTAAAGTAATTGAAAATACTCAGAGGGATTTAAATATAGCTTTGATGAATGAGCTTGCAATGATTTTTGAGCGTCTGGATATTGATATTATGGATGTAATTGATGGTGCAAAGACTAAATGGAATTTTAATGTTTATTATCCTGGTTGTGGCGTAGGAGGGCACTGTTTACCTGTTGATCCATATTATCTGGTTAAAAAAGCAAAGGAATTGGGATATCATTCTAAAGTTATAGCTGCTGGAAGGACAATTAATGATAATATGCCCATTCATACCTTAAACCTAATTCAAGATGCATTAAATGAACATGAAAAGTCAGTTAAGAATTCTAAAATTGTTGTTCTAGGTTTTTCATACAAGGAAAATGTGGGAGACGCAAGAGAATCACCTGCACTTACTTTAATTAAACATCTGAAATGGAAGGGCGCTGATGTCGTAGTTGTTGATCCTTATATTGAAGATACTGGGAAATATGGAGTTTTAGAAACTGATTTGTATAATGCGCTTGAAAATGCAGATGCAATGGTACTCATGACCTGTCATGACGAGTTTGAATCAATTGACTTTGAAAGAGCAAAAGAAATAATGAAAATACCTATTTTAATTGATGGAAGACGAATTTTTGCCCCTGAGAAATTAAAAAATATGGGATTTAGTTATAAGGGCATTGGGGCCATTAATGACAACAATATAAAAATTATCACGGAAATACATGGTTCAGAAGCTCTTAAAACTCAAAAACTAAATTATAATTAATTTAAACTTAACTATTTGAAAAAAAGTTTTCATAGTTAATGAAAATTGAAGTCTCAGAAGTTACATGTCTTCAAAATCATTAATAGTATTCAAATTCCTGAAACTCATTGTACTCTCATCAAGTTCCTCAACATCAACATATTTGACATTTAAGTTATCAATAAGTGACTTTACGTTGTATCGTTCTTTTTTAATCAGATTTTTGCCTATGTCTACTATATCTTTTTTATAAATGGAATGTAACGGCTCAATATGCCCATCATCCCATATTGGGACAACTGCATCAAATTCTTTAGCTTCTGCAATTTCAAACATCTTTAAAACAAATGATTTAGAAATAAATGGAGAATCACATGGTAAAATTTGAGCATATTCTGAGCTAATATGTGAAATCCCCGTTAAAATTCCAACTAGTGGGCCTTGATCTTTTGTTTCGTCTGTAACAATTTTAATTGACACTTCTATATCTCTTAGAATAGTTTTATATTGGTTAATTTGCTCCTGATCCCTTAAAACCAGTACAATTTCATCAACAATTTCTTTAACAGTATCTAATACATGTATAAGCATTGGTTTATTATTTAAAACAAGTGAACCTTTATCTTTTCCCATTCTTCGGCTTCTACCGCCGCATAGAATTATAACGGATCTCATAAAAATGGCCTCATTTAAAAACTAGCTAAAAAATAGAAAAAAGAATATGTTTGATGTTTTACATCAAACGGGTTGTCGGATAATTTGGACTTTCATTGGTTATTGTAATATCATGGGGATGACTCTCTGTCATACCACTTGCTGTAATCTTTACAAACCTTGCTTTCTCTTTCATAGCTGAAATGTCTTTTGCACCACAGTAACCCATAGAAGACTTAAGTCCTCCTATTAACTGGAATAAAACTTCATTTACAGGACCTTTGTAGGGTACAACTCCTTCTATTCCTTCTGGAACAAGTTTAGCATGTTTCATTGGTCCTTTGACTTCCTGGAAGTAGCGGTCTGTTCCTGCTCCAACCCCACCAGTCATAGCTCCAAGTGAACCCATACCTCTGTACTGTTTGAATTTTCTTCCGTTCATAATTACAACATCGCCAGGAGCTTCGTGTGTCCCTGCAAGTAAACTCCCAAGCATTACTGCGTCAGCGCCTACTGCTATCGCCTTTGCAACATCTCCTGAGAATCTTAAGCCTCCATCTGCTATGACTGGAACTCCAGATTCCCTTGCGACATCTGCTACGTCTGATACTGCTGTAAGCTGTGGAACACCAACACCTGCGATTATTCTTGTTGTACATATGGATCCAGGTCCAATACCAACTTTAAGTCCATCGATCTCTTTTGCTATTAATGCTTCTGCAGCTTCTGCTGTTGCAATATTGCCCACAAGTAAATCAGCATCAATGTTGTCTTTAATTTTTTTAACTGCGTCTACAACATGTAAATTATGTGCATGAGAAACATCTATGGCTATAATGTCAGCTCCAGCGTCATCAAGAGCCATGGCACGTTCTAGATCAAATGGCCCTGTTGCTGCAGCCACCATAAATTTCCCTTTTTTATCTCTTGATGCATTAGGGAATTTTTTCCGCTCTAGAATATCGCGTATAGTTACAATTCCCATTATTTTACCATCTCGTACCACAGGTAGCCTTTCAACTTTGTTTTCATAGGCAATATCCAGTGCTTCATCAGGAGTGGTTGATTCAGGAATGGTAAGGACTTCTTCGGTCATTATGTCCTTTACTTTCTTTTTAGAACCATTATTAATGATAGGTTTAATATCTCTTCTACTTATTATCCCTACAACAATCTCATTTTCTACAACAGGAAGCCCGCTTACTTCTTCCATGTCCATTATTTCATTTGCTTCAGCTATGGATGCATCTGGACTTATTGTTATCACATCCCGTATTGTAAGGTCGCTGGATTGTTTTACTTTTTGGACTTCATTTACCTGCTCATTTATAGTCATATTTCGGTGTATGACTCCCATTCCACCTTCTTGAGCAAGAGTTATTGCCATTGAAGCTTCTGTAACTGTGTCCATCGCAGAACTTATAATAGGAATATTAATACGATAATTTCTTGAAATTTGTGTCTCAATTTTAACATCTTTTGGTTCTACAGAAGAAGCGTTAGGTACTAATAAAAAGTCATCGAATGTATACCCTTTTGGAGCTTCTTTTAATTTTTTAGAGTACATAAATACCTCCGTTTAATCTTTTAATGAAATAATTATCATCAAAACTTGGGAGTTTTGATGTTATGCTTAAAAAATTCTAACAAAACGTAATTTAAAAATACGTTTTGTAAATTTAATAGGATCAAAAGTCCTGATCTTTAACAAACTGTAAGTTATTACAATTTGTTTTCTTTATATTGATTTTTAATTAACTAAAAACTTTCTATCATCTTCTTTAATTCACTAACAGCACTTCGGTGAATTTTACCTGAATTTCTATCTCCACCAATGCATGCTGCTCCCCTTATGCCTACTACATCACATCCACTTTGATGTAATGTTAAAAGCTGATCTTTTTTTATTGAGCCTGCAAGGGCTGATTTTAATCCGTAATCGTGAATTTCGTCGTTGAATTTAGTTAATTTTTCAATGTCCATAAAATCAAATAGTGTTTTCCCGTCTTTAACTGCAGTATCTACCATTGCGATATCTGCACCTGCACTTGCGGCTACCTTTGGTATTTCCATAGGATCGACTGCCCCAACTCGATGAGCATCTGCGTATCCGGATGCAACTACTATTGCATCTTCTTTGTAATCTCTCACGGTTTTTACAACATTTTTCATTACTTCAAGTGCTTCATCGTAGTTTTTTGTACCATATAATCCAACTTTGATGTAATCTGCTCCAGAGACTGCAGCACCGAGGGCTGCAAGTGATACTGTACCTGGTTTATATGGAACATCGCCTAGTGTAGCGCTTACAAGTGTATCTGTGGGTGTCATCTCCCTTATGCTTTTAATGACCCATGGAAAATTTGCGCCGAGTGAACCTTCTTTTGGATTTTTGACATCGACTATATCTGCACCGCCTTCAATGGATTCAAGTGCTTCTTCAGTGTTTATTGGGCTTATTAAGAGAAGCAAAATTTATACCTCCGTTTTCAATCAAATCAATTTTTTATATTATTTCTATGATTAGTATCATAAAATGTCCATTTTATCATAACTTCTTAGAACATTATATATATTTTTATATAATTTCTATTTAAGTTCTTATTGAATTAATTTTTATATCATAAGTGTTTTTTGATATTTAAAAAGGTGATCCCTGTTTTTTGATCTTCTCATTAGTTCCGTGATGCTCATCTGGACAAACTCCAGATTTCACTGACTGTTCTCTTAGTTTTTCAATCATTTCATTTGTTTTTATGTTAACTGGACATTCAAATGTGCATAGGCCGCATAAGGTACATTTAAAGAGTCCTGAATCAAAACAGGTTTTATTATCAGTTATAAAATGACTTAAAACTATTCCTCTACCACCTAGATATCCCCTATATCCAAAATCAGAACCTGTAACATTATAAACAGGACATGAAACGATACAACTACCGCATCCAATACATAATAGACATTCTTCATTATTTTTTAGTGCTTCACCTCTTCCGTTATCTAAGAGAATTACTATTACTCGTTTTGCACCGTACATATCCTTCAAGAGCACCTGTTCAATATCTGCTGTTTTGGAGGGTGATGTGATTACATTCATGTATGCAGGGATTTTTTTTCCAGTTGCAAATATTGTTTCAAGTTTTACAACACTTACTGCTTCTTCTACTGTCCTTACCAGTTTATCGATTCCTACTACAACTATATGCGTATCTTTCATGGATACTAAACTGATATTGCCTTCGTTATGAACCATAACTAATGCGCCGTCTTCTGCAGCTACACTGTTTGCTCCAGTTATGCCTATATTGCAATTTTCAAGTCTTTCTATAATATCTGCCTTAAATATATCAAGGATAGATTTAGGTTCGGGTTTTACTTCCACACCGAATTTTTTTGATGCAATTTGGGCTATTTTTTCCATATCTAAATGTGCGGCTGGACCTATTGGGTGGGAAGGGCCGTAACTTTCTGGATCCATTTGAACTATTCTATCTCCAAGATCAGTTTCAACAACTTCTATCCCTTTACTTCCTAGAAATGCAGAAAGCCCTATCTCATTTGCATTGTTTGATTTGGATTTTGCTATAATTGATTCATCTTTAATTATTTTATAAATCTCATCTAGAGCCATTTGAGCATTTTCTGCAAAAATAACTTCCATTCCATTCTCTAAAAATCTGGTTTTTGCAGTTTCTATGAGTTCTTCAAGGTTTTCAATGCTGTATTTCCTTATTTCCTTTACATTTTCTCGAAGTTTACTTATCTGTTCATTTTCATCCTCTAAAAGCTTCTTTTTTCTAGTTTCGATTATATTGAATGATCTTCGCATTGCATCCAGTTTGGCTTCGTCCATTTCGAGAACTCCAGTTTAAAATTATATGAATCATTTTAACATGATTATCTCAGATAAATCTAGTATCTTTTTATAATCATTAGATACAGATCTAAGATTTAAAATACAAAAGGGGCATGAAGTTACAATAATTTCAGCTTCAACATCTTCTGCATCTTTTATCCTCATTTTAGCTATATTTTCAGTTATTTCAGGAAATGCCGCTCTAACTCCACCGCCTGCACCACAGCATCTTGATTTTTCCTTATTTCTTTCCATTTCAACTAGATTGGAAATATTATCTAGAATTTCTCTGGGGGTATCATATTCTTCAAGATGGCGGCCTAAATGGCAGGGATCATGATATGTAACAGTTTTATCTAAAAATAGGGGCATAATTTTTCCCTTTTTAATTAAATCATTGAAAAGTTGGGATGTATGCACTACATCCAGCTCAACACCTAAAATCTCTTTATAATCTTTTTTAAAAGTCTTATAACAGCCGGCACATGAAGTAATTATCTTTTCTTCCCCAATTTCGTTTAATGTATTTTTCATTACTTCTTTTGCATCACTGGTAAATCCAGTTCTAAGTAAAAAGGATCCACAGCAGGTTTCATTTTCCAGTACTTTATAATCAATACCTGCATGTTTTAGTATTTTTTCTGTGGCATCTGCTATGTTATTAAGCTTTTCTCTTGCAACGCAGCCTCTAAAGTATATCATTTTACTCACGATGTCCTTCTTTAGCATTAAACTCCATAAAAATCAGTATAGCATATTTATATTATTTCTTATTGTATATAGAAATTAGATGATCATTAATTAAATAATTA
>JAEYQZ010000097.1 GCA_023409695.1 Methanobacteriota archaeon
GCACGTCCATTTTTGTCCATGTAGGACCTTACACGATTTGCCATGTCTAAGTATTCTGCTTTGCTGACAGTTTGCGTTGTAATTGTTTCTGAAGGGGAAGCTGCGCTTCCAAAGTTTTTTATTGTAATTGCAGTGTTTGAACCTTTACTGATGTTTAATACTGCTGATGTTGAGGCTCCTAAATAATTGGACATGTTAACATTATTTCCAGATATATTTACGCTGCTTGGAAGCTTATGATTTGTATCTACGTAGTTTTTAACAGCCGTTGACGAATTAGCAATCTGGTTAGGTGTAACACTTGCTGCCGAAACGGTGCTGATAGTTATAAAAAAAGCTAAAACAAACAATATTAATATTAAATAATTTTTCCGCATTTTCCCGCCCCATTTGCTTTTTAAAAATTAAATAACCTTTTATTTCCTTTACATCTGTTTATCAAGTACCATTATATTTTAAGCATAATAATGTAAATTTTATTACGCATTTATAAATCCCCTGAGAATATATTGTGGGATTAATCTTATTTTCGGATTAATATTTAAATTTTGCTATATAATAAAATTTGGTAATAACTGATCAAGACATACTTAATCCTATTTATCTAAATTCTAAAGTATAAATGCTAATTTTTTGTATAAATGGATTTTATCAATTTAATACGTAATTTAACCTGTAAAATTAATTTATTATGCGTATTAAAAAATATAATGTCTAAAAAGTTTAAAATGTAAAAAGAGAATGCTGATTAAATATTATTTGGTGTATTACTTGTTCAACGAATTATTTCCTGAATACTGAACATGTACTTGATATAATCATATATCTAATTTGATGAATTATTATAATATAAAATCAAATATACTAACATGAAGATTTTAACCATTGACGTAGGTTCAGGTACTCAAGATATCATGCTTTATGATTCAAATGAAGCCATTGAAAATTCTCCAAAACTGGTAATGCCGTCTCCAACAAGGATAATTGCAGATAGAATAGCCAAATCAGAGGACGATTTGTTTATAAAAGGCGAAACTATGGGTGGAGGATTCATAAATAAAGTTGTAAAGGAGCATTTAAAAGATCACAGAGTTTTCATGACAGAAAATGCTGCGAGGACCATAAGAGATAATTTAGATTTTGTAAAATCTTTAGGGGTTGAGATAGTACCCTCCTCGGAAGCAGGAAAATATTCGGATTTAACTCAAATAGAGTTTAAAGATGTTGATCTGGACGCGATAAAAAGTGCACTGGCTGAATTTGATGTAGATCCAAGTTTTGATTATTTGGGTGTAGCAGTTCAGGATCATGGTTATATGGAAGGTGTTGGGGATAGAGATTTCAGATTCATGAAAATAAGGGAAAAAATGGACGTTCCAAGAGGACCCGAAGATTTTGCATATTTTGGTGAAGCCCCATCTTATTTTACAAGGATCAATGCAGTATTCAGGTCATTTAATAATTATAATACTACTGTAATGGATTCTAAATTTGCATCGGTCTGCGGTGCAACATGCGATAGGTATGTAAAAACACTAGAAAAGTTTATAGTTATGGATATTGGAAATGGGCATACTCTGGCAGCAGCATTTGATGGGGGAAAAGTTGTAGGTGTATTTGAACACCATACTCGTAATATGACTCCTGATAAGATAGATTTATTCGTTAAAAAACTTGCAGATGGGACTATAACCCATGAAGAAGTACATGAAGATCATGGGCATGGTGCATGGTCTTTAAAACCAATAGGAGATTTTGAAGCTATAGTCGCAACAGGGCCTCGCAGAAAAGTTTTAGAGAAAACAGATTTTAATGTGCATTATGCAGCTCCTGCAGGAGATGTAATGATGACCGGGCCTGCAGGACTTATAAAATCAATTCAATCGAATATTAAAAATGATTAAAGAAATTTTATCTATTTAAGGATGCATGTATTTGATTAAAACAAGATTTACAAAATAAGGGGATTTATAGAATGATATTAGATCCACACATACATAGTACATACTCTAGTGACTCAACAGCGCGTCCTAGAGATATAATTAAGAAGGCAAGAAGTATAGGGCTGGATGCAATTGCAATAGCAGACCATAACAGCATTAAAGGCTCACTGGTTGGAATTGAAGAATCCAAAGATATGGAAGATTTTATAGTGCTGCCTGCAATGGAAGTAAGCAGCAGCAAAGGTCATATTGTAGCAATAGGGATAAATGAAGAGGTTAAACGAGGATTGTCTCCAGAAGAAACAGTGGAAGCAATAAGGGAGGCTGGAGGAATTGCCATTGCCCCACACCCATTTGTGCGTTACAGGGAAGGATTATGTGATAAGATTAAAAAGCTGGATATTGATGCCATGGAAACCTTAAATTCCAGGTATATCTTCGGCTATTCCAACTGGAAGGCAAAAAATCTTGCTGAGGAGAGAGGAATACCTCAAATTGGTGCAAGCGATGCACACTTCTTAGGTGCAATTGGAAGCTGTGTAACAGAATTTGAAGCTGATTTTTCTGTTGATAGCATAATAGAAGCAATTTTATCTGGAAAAACCAATGTATTTGGAGATAGAACTCCTCTGCCTTTGATAATAAAGGAAGTTGTCAATAAGAAGATTAAGCGGATATAATGTTATGGAAGTTAGCATGAATTTAGATATAGAATATAAGAATAATATGAGATAACTGTGCTGAGACTTTTAGAAAAGTTTAAAATAATCTTTGACAATTTAATATTCAGTGTTATACTCATTGGACTAGAGGGGAAAATCATGGTTTCAAACGAAGAAATAAAGAGAAGGCTGGAATTGAGAAGGAAGGGCATAAATCCAGATAAAGAATTTGATAAAGAAGACGAAGTTATTTGCTCAAAATGCCACACTGCAAATCTTGAAAACGCGAAATTTTGTATTGGCTGTGGAACTGAATTAAATAAACTCCCTGTATATACTCTTAAAATAAATGAAGCTAAGTCTAACATGATTATATGTCAGGGCTGCGGAACTGAAAATAAAATAGATTCAAAATTTTGCATTAGTTGTGGAAGTAACTTAATTGAAAATAGTGTAAACACACCTGAGGCGAATGAGGTAAATTCAATAATTTGTCCTGAATGTAACCATGAGAATAATGGGAGTTCTAAATTTTGTATTGGCTGTGGATCTAACTTAAGAGAAGCTCCAAATGAAAACGCAAACTCATTTGATACGGAAATAAGTAATGAAAAAGAAGTTCTGTTAACTATAAACGATGGAAATGGGCATGATGAATATGATGGACAGGAAGTTCCATTAGATACGCAAAGCGATAGCGAGTCTGACAAAGAAATGGAAGATACTGCTGAACAGGCTGCAGAAGTCAATATTCTTGATGAAATTAAAAAAGCAAAAGAATTGCTTGATATGGGCGCAGTATCAGAGGAAGAATATCAAAAAATTAAAAGTAAATATCTTGATAAACTAGGTTAACAGTTTAAGAAAACTAAAATCTATTTTTTAATAATTAAAAAAGCTTACTTAAACAATCACTGCAAAATCCTGGGCCTTTAATATCAGTTTCTACAACGCTGTTGCTGAAATGCATCACACAAAGGTGATTTCCACAGTGGGGAAGTCCAAAAGTATGGCCCAACTCGTGTACAGCTTCTGTTAGGATTCGTTTTAAAAATAATTTTTTATTTGGGCTTTTTAATCTATTTAAGGATATTATTGCAAAGTTTCCAGGATACTCAGCTTCTCCAAGGACAAAATTTAGCTTGGAAGCGTATAGATCTACATTTGTCACGCCCAAAATATGATTGGAATCTCTTTTTAGGATATTCATCATAGAATAAAGAATTTCTGTTGAATGATACTGGTCTCTAGATGGATTATAAGATCTTTCAGGTATTTCCAGGACATCATTTAATACACGGCAGCTAATACCAAATATTTCTTCTAGAGGCTTTTCAAGCATCCTGAGAAGTTTGTTTTCTACTGTTCCAATGGACTGTATGAGAATTTCCATGGCATATTATTTATCTCTTTTCATACATAATATATAGTAGGAATATAATCGTTGGAGGTAAATTAATGGTTGAAAAAATATTGTTAGCTACAGATAATTCCAAACAGGCGGAAAAAGCAGGGGAAGAAGCGATTTCAATGGCAAGTTTGGGTGGCACTATCATTGTTTTATATGTAATTGATGCAGATTACCTGAATGCACTACCTCAGCAGGATTTAAGGGATCAGCTCAGTGAAAACTTAAAAAGAGAGGGAAAAGAAGCTGTTGAGAAATTTAAAAGAGAATTAGAAGAGGAACAGTGTGCAGGGACATGTCCAAATGTTAATCTTGTAACTATGATTAAAGAAGGCAAACCTGCAGATGTTATAGTTAAAATTGCTGAAGAAGAAGGTGTAGATCAGATAGTGCTTGGAAAATCTGGTAAACACGGCATAGAGAAATTTTTGCTTGGAAGCACTGCTGATAGAGTAGTGAGGGAAGCAAAGATCCCTGTTGATGTAGTATCTTAGATTATAAGTTAAAATAAGGGATTACAGCATGAGAGCATAATAAATTAAATCCATTTTCTTTTTTTTAGCCTTAAAATCCATGATTCCTCTTAAATGTATGTTTTTGAATTATTAATTATAAAAAAATTTAAATTATTTAAATCTCTATTAAACCTATGCTTTCAGATATTTCAGAGTTTATACAGGAAAACTTTCTTTACCTTCATCCAGGATATACTCTCTTAAACACGGTAGTTTTTGGAATTATACTTGGAATTGCTGTTTTACTGATTATAAAAATGTTTAAATACATTAAAAAAGATCCAAAAGATCTTTTCATTCCCTTAATTCCGTTTATATTCTTTGGCTCAAGTGCAAGGGCTCTTGTGGATAATGGAATTTATCCTCTTGTTTTATGGCTTGTCACGCCGGGAATTTATATTTTAACTGGTTTTATAACAATTGCCACTCTGTTAGTATCTGTTTATGTAGAAAAGAAAACTAAGTTTGATTACAGGTACTTCATACTTATTGTGGGAGCTATTTTGTGTATTCCCAATATTTTAAGTTTTAATCATCTAAATTGGGTTGCATTTTTTGAGGTTGTCGGCACGTGGGCAGTAGTGTCTTCAATATTCGTACTTTTAGGGAGAAAATGGAGCCTTTTAAAGGATAAATTTAATTTGGGAATTCTTTCAGCCCATTTGTTTGATGCATCCTCAACATTTATTGCAATTGACTTTTACGGCTACGGAGAGCAGCACGTGCTTCCAAATGCACTTATGAATCTTGCAGGTACGGCGGCTGTGATGTTTCCTTTAAAAATAGCGGTTATTCTAACTGCACTTTATGTTATAGATGAATATGTAGAAGATGACATAATTAGAAATATGTTGAAGCTGGCTATATTCATTTTAGGACTGTCTCCTGGTCTCAGGGATTTCTTGAGCTTGAGTATGGGGACATAATAAATAATTTATTTAAAGGGGTATAATGTTGTCATTTTTCAATATGGACTCGATACAAGTATATTGAAAAAATTAAACTGTCTGTAGGCAGCATATTAAATTAAATTTAATTAAGTGGCTAAAATACATAAGTAAGCACGATCTATGGATAATAGAAGTATCAAACTATGTTTATAGCCATGTTTTTAGTGTGTAAAATAATTCTATACTTTAGTGGATGTAACTATTTTTTTAAGTACAGGTTTGAATTCTTTCAGGTAGTATTGTACAGCAGTTAATTTTGTGCTGTCATAGTAAGTACCTAGGTCTTTAGATTTTTGAGCACCGGTTTTTAAATTTTTGACAGTTACTTTCCCTGTCATTTTTATTTTAGTACTGCTGATTTTTTGAAGGTACATATAATAATATATGCCCATTTTTGATTTTGGGTAGGATTCATATCCTGTAATTTCCACATAGTTTGTTCCTTTCTGGTAGGCTGACCATTTAAAGGTATCAACATTATTTTTGGAATCCTTGAATGTGAAGGAACCCTGATCTATTTTTTTTAAACTGGCTGCAGATGCGGGTCCGGCTATTTGAAGGCTAAAAACGAACATAAACATTATTGCAGCTATTAATACAGTATTTTTTCTCATTTAAATTTCCTCTTTTACTTATTTTTAATAACCACATAAAATTACTGTAATGGCTGTATATAACGTTTATTATGGGTAAAAATTAAAAATATTTAATATTATGACGGTAAATGTTTTGAATCTTAGTATAATGGTGAATAAATGCATATACTATTAATTCATGTATTAAAAAAAGTATATTGATTTTTCACTAATTTTTGCCTCTTATTTCACTAAATTTTCCAGAAATAGCAGTGACGCTTTATGCCATAGATGAATATTAGCGATGAACGGAAATATATTAAAATTGGCCATATTTGTAGGCTTGTTCTGGATCTAAGGCATCTATTGAGTTCGAACATGCAGGTGCTTTGTAATTGTAGCATCCGCAGAAATTTAAAAGCAAATAATGAAAATAAAAAAATCAGTCAAATTTAAAAATCAAACTTAATTTGTTTGTATCAATATACTGGATAAAAGTTTCAGTTGATCCTAATTGTTCCCCAATTTCATCGA
>JAEYQZ010000098.1 GCA_023409695.1 Methanobacteriota archaeon
GTCATTGCAGAACCAAGACCATTTTTAGTTTTAAATCACGTGCATCTCCTAACCACTGAAAATGATTATTCATTCCCATCTGGTCATGCTGCAGCTTCATTTGCAGCTGCTGTTGCCATAGGTAAAAAGTATAGTTTTATTATTAAGGGAAAATCATATAAGTTAATTTATCCACTACTGGCATTTGCAGCAGTAATAGGATTTTCAAGAGTGTATATTGGGGTCCATTATCCGCTGGATGTGATTTTTGGAGCAGTCATTGGAACAATATTTGCACTGGCAGTTGTACGATTTGAAAAGAAAATCTTGAGTTTTATTGGTTTAAAGAAAATTCTAAATATTAATATCACTAGAAAACTCAAAGATATAATTTAAAACATATTTTTAATCCATATTCAGTATTTTTAAGTTAATTTAAGGAGAAAAATTACATGACAAGTATAATTGAATTGGTAAGTAATTTTGCAATTAATATGATAAGCAGTTTAGGTTACTGGGGTGTTTTCATTGGAATGACCATTGAAAGTGCATGTATTCCCCTTCCAAGTGAAGTAATAATGCCCTTCGCAGGATTTGCAGTATCAGAAGGGAAAATGACACTTTTGGGGATAACCATTGCTGGAACTCTAGGTAACCTTCTAGGCGGTTTAATCATTTACTTTATTGGGCTAAAAGAAGGAAGACCCATTCTAGAAAAATACGGAAAATATATACTTATAAGCCACAGCAAACTTGACAAGGCTGATCACTGGTTTGAAAAATATGGTCATGAAGCCGTTCTGATTGGCCGTATGCTGCCCGTAATAAGGACATTTATATCCCTACCTGCAGGAATTGCCCGAATGGATCTTAAAAAGTTCACAATCTATACTCTTCTTGGATCATTGCCTTGGACCTTTGCTTTAGGTTATATTGGCGTTCAACTAGGTCCTCACTGGGAATTAATTAAAGGTTATTTCCATATACTGGACGTGATCGTTGCGATAGGAATAATAGGGTTCATAGCTTACTTAATTTACAAATATAAAAAAACAGATAAGAAGATCACTAATAATTAAAAACCTATATAAATTAAATCTTTTTAGCGGCCCACAAAATCATGCGGGCCAGCATTTCTGGTTTAGTTGGAGAAAGTTCAGGATGGGGCCCGCTGAGTACGACCCTTCCTGATCCATATGTATCAGTGGCAATTGCAGCATAGTTTTGATAACCTGTTTCATTAGCAGCATATACAGCCAGGGAATCATTAGAACCATCTGTTTTATACATTGCAGGACCATTCCAGTGATACATTGTAACACTATCCTGAGAACTAAAAAAGCCAGAGGTTTTTTGGCCCACAAAATTTGAGGAATTTTGCAGATTCAAACTATTTTCTCCATTAGAGGTAATTGAAACCGGTAAATTACCCACATAATCTACAGACTTAGAATTTATATTAGGCGCAATTCCCCACCCATCATAATCTCCATCAACATGTTTAGAGGCCGCATAAGCACCTGCACATATTCCAACGTAGCCGTTACCATTTTTAACAAAATTTTTTAAATTTTCCTCATTAATTTCAGGATTGTTGATATAAGTTATTCCAAGGCCCCCCGGCATGATTAAAACATCATAGCCAGATAAAGTTTGTGAATTAATTTCTTCTGTGGTCGAATAATTGAAATGTACATCTGAATCAAGATTTTCATTATTTACATAATCTAAACAATCTTTTATCCCATCCACACTACCTGGAATTACTCCTTCACCATCATAAATTAAAACATTTACTGTTACTGAAGTTGAAGCATTTACCTCACCTTGAGCATTTAACAAATTATCATTATTTTTCCCAATATTCAATGGATTGCCGTTAATTACAGTCATGGATGTAAGTCCAATCAATGTAAATGAAATTAGTAATACAATTGTTAAAATCTTTCTATCACTTAAATATCTGCATATTTTCATTAGCTTCCAGATTATGTATCAGAGCTTATAAATGTTTTGAAAATAAGGATATTTAATACGTTATTACGTATTTAAAGAAATTTAAGTAGATTTTATCCATTAAAAAGAGAATTTAAAAAGAATTTAACACCAGATTAAACTGAATGATACTTTTAAAAATATATAGAAATTTGAATAGAGTTAAGAATCCATCAAATTATAGTAGTAGCAGCAAAATTACCTGTTCTAATTAGATCTACCATTTTTTCTTATAGAAATAGTTGAATATCCTGCCAAAATCTGTTCCGGATATTATACTATTTTTATAGACATTAAAAATGTTTTCTCTACCTTCTTCAAGATATCTTGAAGTTATTCCATATTCTATAGATAAATTAGTCTCAATAAATGCAGCAAGCTTATCACATGCCTTTATCAATTCCCCGTCAAGTGGAGAATATTCATTTTTATTGTACTTTTTATTCATTTCCTTGAATTTAATTCCTTTTTGAGACATGCCTTCTTTTTTAATCTTATTTTTAAATTCATCCTCAGTAAAATATTTCATCTCCCCGTGCCATGTTTTAGGAAGTAATGGGAGCACTTCTTCTTTCATGCGCTCATTTTCGTAGTCTTTGATTATATCTTCTAAACCTGCAGCGCTTTTTATTGGAGAAATGATATCCCTAGTGGATACTTCAGGCAAATCATGAAATAGGCCTGCAAAGAAATTATTATAAACTCTCCTCTCACAAGGATCAGTCTCCATTTTAATGGTGCATAAATAAGCAGTTATGGCCACTATCAACATATGCCCCAAAACTGACGTCTCGGGTACTCTCGGGGAATGTGCCCATCTTTTCTGGAAACGCAGCTGCCCGCAGAGATCCACAAATCCATAGGATTTTTTTCCAAGCAGAATTTTTTGAACACCAATTAAATCATAGTGATCTTCAATCTGGTTTTCTATATTCTCCTTTGTCTTTTCTATTCCATAAATAAAGGGAGCTGAGTGGTATATGATCTTAAATTCCCAGTTTGTAGCCAGGTAATGAGCAGCGCGGAGTATTTTCCGCTCAAGGGTATTTTCATCCCGCATAAAATAATTTTCAAATTTATGTTTGAATCTTTCATCATTTAAATAGTTAAAATCTTCTTTAAGTTCATTTAAAACATGATTATTTAATTCCTGGCGCCTTTCTGCCATCATCCTATGAAAAACTGGAGGCTTGATATCTGTTAAAACTAAACGGTAAAGGAATTCAAAAATAAAGCTTTCTATAAGATTTAACCAGTCTACATGGCCCTTACCTTTCTTATCCTCCTCAATTTTTGCGATGACATATGCTATCACCATTTTATGGGCCTGTTTATCAAGTTCTGTTAATTCAACTGGCCTTATATGGTCATTCCATCGCTGCATGCTTGCAGCCTCAAAAAATCTTTCAATCAGCTTTTCTATCATGAATTCACCATTTATCTTAAAAATTATATTTAGATAAGATTAGACATGTATTATTTATTAATCTGATTATTTAACTGTATTTGAAATGATTAAATAATAAACAATAGAATTTTAAAAAATAAAAATAGAAATAAAAAAAATAAGCCCTCGAAAACAAGTTTCTTTTGGCTTGCAAAAACTATGTGTTTTATCTTCCTGTCTTAAACTTAAAAGCGTACCTTGCTGCAAGATTATTGCCAGAGTAATCTTTTACGGCACGAGCCGGAATATAAACCTGATACCAGTTGTAAGCATATCTTCTTAAACTCATTTTAATGTTAAGTGTATTTCCTGAAATCCATTTGCTAATAGAAACTATTTTTCCTGTATTGAGGTTTTTAATATATATTTTAGACCAGTAGGTGCTTGCTTTAATGTTTTCATTGAATTTAATGGATATTGCAGCTGTTCTTGAATATCCTTTAGTGTAATTTTTAGGATAGGTTAAGATTATTTTAGGCGAAATTACATCTACTATTTTTACTAACGCACTTACAGTTTGATTATCAACTTTAGCTGAAACAGTAGCAGTTCCAAATGAAGAAACAGGTATTAAAAGTACCGAATTAGCTATACCCCATCCTGTAATTTTTGGCGAAGCAATACTCCCTTTTGTAGTATAGAATAAAACACTTATCCGATCTGGTAAATTATTTTGAGCAATAGATCCATCAGAAGCATGATTTAGATCTGCAGTAATGTTAGAATGCCCACCAGAATATGCTAATGCAGGAGATGCATAAACCTTTAAAATTAACCAGGGACTATATTTAACAGGATTCCCGTATATTTTTCCACTTGGATTACCATTAGAGCCCCACCAGTTGTAGGTTGCATCTACATTCTCATTAGAGTAATTAACCAATGCCCAATGTGTATTATTTGCAATTCTGTTACAATATACTTGATTACCTGAAGGAGTACTGAATATAGATCCAAAAACGATTCCATCACCATTATTGTAAATATTATTGGCCAATATCGTGTTATTTAAAGATTTAGCGATAGTACCATCATAAGGAACTCCAATATCTTTAACGACAAGATCATCAACTTCAATGCCTATACTGTTGTTATTTATAATATTTCGGGATATTACATTCTGGGATGAGCCGTGTACACGAATTCCCTGAGCGTTATTTTGAACAGTGTTTTGAATAATATCGTTGTTCATACAAGGGTAAGCTGGATTTAAAGTTTCTATTAGTATTCCTGTATGACTGCCATTTACAGTGTTTCTTAAGATTTCACAGTTGTTTGCATCTAATATATGAATTCCATTAATTGTGTTGCCATTTAAGATGTTATCTGATATGGTAGCTGAATCAGATCCATCAAGGAAAATCCCTCCAGGGTTATTTCGTATATTATTGCCTGTAATAGTTAAATGATCAGAGCCCTGAGTGTTTATTCCACTTCCAGTTCCTGTTGCCCCATTATCCCTAATTGTGTTATTTGTAATAATGGTATAACTCTCATCATCAACGTAAATTCCGTTCCCATTGCCGTAAATTGTGTTGTTAACGATAGTACTATGTGCATTTCCTGCAGGCATCCTGACTCCAATCCAATTTCCATAAATTGTGTTATTCTTAATTGTGTTATAAGAAAAACCTCCAAAGAAGACACCATAAGAATTTGTTGATCCAGTAACAGTAAATCCATTTATAGAGGATCCATTACCTGCAAAACAAAAAACTGAATTATCAGGATCTTTGGCTTTGACTGTTACTTTGCCTTTGGAAGTTATTTTTAAATTCGCCTTATTTATATATACATTCTCGGTATAAGTATATGATGAACCATTATTGTCATATACATTAATATTATCACCTGGAGATGCAGCATTTATTGCATCAGTGATATTAGTATAATTACATCCTGAGGGTCCTACCTTCCAGTCCGTTGCAGAAACAGTACTGCAAATGGTTAAGGCAAAAATTAGAATTAATACCGTTATTAATGCTTGCTTTTTAATTTTATCCCCTTCTTTTGATTAGTTACATAAATAAAAAAATTAAAAATATAAAAAGCATATTTTCAATTTAAATTTCATATTTTGAGATTACTGCTGGCCAGAATAACCTTTATCTCCAGAATCTATGTGACCATCACCACCACAAGCGCTGCATTTAGCTTTGCCGCCGCTGCCTCCACAAACTGTACATGTTATCTTTCCATCGCCACTGCACTTAGCGCATGAAATAGTTGTCCATTTCTTCGTATTAGGGTTATAAAGGTTTATTTTTCCATCGCCGCCGCAAGCACCGCATGTTTCAACTCCAGTACCTTGACAGCCCATACAATAACTCAATCCAGTGCCATGACATGCTGGACAGATTACAGTTTTTGCTTTAACAGTTTGTT
>JAEYQZ010000146.1 GCA_023409695.1 Methanobacteriota archaeon
TTGCATGTGCAGGTACTGAAATGGGCCTTGATACAGCATGGGTTTTAAAAAGCTGCGCATCTGCAAACCTTTTCCATCCATCAAAAGGGTTCAGATTTGTTGAATTATTAGCAAAACCAGGAATTGCTCTAAATCCAGATATAAATATCGAATATTTGAGGTAGTGAATATTATGTTGCCACATGTTATTTTATATAATGCAGTTAGCCTTGATGGGCGAATAACAGGTTTTAATGCAGATGTTGAGTTATATTATGAGCTAGCTTCTAAATGGGATATTGACGCAGTACTTATGGGAAGCAATACGGTTCTAACAGGATTTGGGGCCGAACCTGGAGAAATTGGTGAAGAAAATTTAGAATCGATGGTTAACAGAGAAAAAGATCCAGAAGATTCAAGACCATTTTTGGTTATTCCAGATAGTAAAGGACAGATCAGGATATGGAATGAATTGTTTAAAATGCCTTATTTGGGGGATATTATTGTGCTGTGTTCTAAATCAACACCTGAAGAATATATTGATTTCTTAAATGAAAGGAATATTGATTATCTAATTGCAGGCGAGAAACAGGTAGATTTGAAGGATGCAATGAAAAGATTAAATTCTGAATATGGGATAAACTCTATTCGAGTTGACAGCGGGGGCATTTTAAACGGTGTTCTCCTTAATGAAGGATTGGTAGATGAGATTCACGTGCTTATTCATCCAGAACTTGTTGGAAGTATAAATAAAGGTTCAATATTTATTTCTAAGGATTTAAATCCTTTAAATGATACTATCAAGCTTAAATTAGCACATATTGATAAATTGAAAGATGATATAATCTGGATTAAATATGACATTATTAAATAAGGTTTATGCTGAATTTTAAACATCAACTCTTAAAATTTAAAAGGTGAATTAAATGCAATTAAATCCAGAAACCAGTAATATGGCCAGATATCTTGCTTCATCTGAAATTATAGATTTTGAGAATTTAGATATCCAGAAAAAGGCTTTGTATCTATCAAAAGATATTGAAGATGAAATTCAGTTGATAAAAACTGTTTATGAATTTGTACGTGATGATATTTCTCATTCGGTAGATATTGGCAGGGATAATGTGACTTGCAAGGCATCGGATGTTCTGAAATATGAACACGGTCTGTGTTTTGCCAATTCTCATTTACTAGCTGCCATTTTGAGATATTTGGGAGTTCCAACTGGATTCTGCTATCAAAAACTTGAATTTGATGGAAAATTCGGCCTTCATGGGTTAAATGCTGTTTTTATTAAGAGTTTAAATAAATGGATAAGGCTTGATGCCCGTGGAAATGAAAATGGAATCAATGCCCGGTTTAGCATTGACGAAGAATATCTTGCTTACTTGCCAGAAGAAGAAAAGAATGAAGTTGATTTCAAGGTTATATATGCTGAACCGGATAAAAGAGTTGTGGAAATATTGAGGCAGAGTAGAAATTTAAATGAAGCTTTAGATAAAATATTTAATACTAGTTGGCTATTAAAGTAATTAAGTACTTTTAAGCATATTTTCTTAAATAAACTTTTAATTGTATGTATTTCTTTTATTTTTTTGTTAAATGTACACATATGTGCTGTAAAGCTTTAAATAGAACTATCCTGTATAAAATTCATTCAAACCATTTACTTGGGTATGTTTTGATCTTATTACTCTTTAAATAAAAGTCACGGCGTTAAAAGACTAAATGAGATGAGAAATCAAAAATGAAAATATAAATTAGTTTAATGGACTAACAAATTTTAAGGGGAATAATTATTATGGGTAACGATTATGTTCATGGATATTCTGAAGAGGAGTCTAACAGGTTGCTTGATCAGGCAAATACACTTGCTGACCTTCTGCATGAGGGTACTAAATACTCTGCAGGAAGTAAAGTTTTAGAAGCAGGTTGTGGAGTAGGGGCTCAAACAGTAAGGCTTGCTAAAAGCAGCCCTGAAGCTAAAATTACTTCAATTGATATATCTGAAGACTCAATAATGCAGGCAAAAGAGCTAGTGGAACAAAATGGGTTCTCAAACGTTGAATTTCAAAGGGCAGACCTTCTTAATTTACCATTTGAAGATGAAACTTTTGATCATATATTTGTATGTTTCGTGCTTGAGCATCTAAAGGATCCAATAGCTGCATTGGAAAGTTTAAGGAGTGTTCTTAAGAAAGGGGGCTCAATCACTGTAATTGAAGGTGATCATGGGTCATGTTATTTCTATCCTGAAACAGAAGAATCAGTTAAAGCTTGGGAATGCTTGATAGAGTGTCAAACTGGACTGGACTGTAACCCAATGATTGGAAGGGAAATTTATCCCCTCTTAAAAAATTCCGGATTTGAAAATGTTCAGGTTTCACCCAAAATCGTATATGTAGATGCAAGCAAGCCTGATTTGGTGGAAGGGTTCAATAAAAGAACCATTATTGCAATGGTGGAAGGAGTTAAAGAACAGGCAATTTCTTCAGGTATGATGAATGCAGAATCCTGGAAAAAAGGAATAAGGGATTTATATAAAACAACAGGGCATGATGGGGTTTTCTTTTATAACTTCTTCAAGGGTACTGCAGTAAAATAAGAAATTGAAATCTAACACATTTTATTTTCTTATTTTGATATGAAATTTGTATTTAGAGAAGCAGATTAAAATACAAAAAACATAAAAAGCTCGGGGTCAAAAATTTGCAGTTTAACCAGATAGATGATATAACAGATTATTTGAAAGATTCTGAAATCATGGATTACAATAATTCCAGGATCCAGGAGAAAGCGTTAGAACTATCTTTAAATTCTAAAAATCAGTTTGAAACTATCAAAAATATTTATGAATTTGTAAGGGATGAAATATCTCACTCACTGGATATCCATGGCCAGAAAGTCGCTTTCAAGGCATCTGAAGTTTTGGATAATGGTCAGGGAATTTGTTTTGCAAAATCCAACCTGCTTGCTGCAATACTCAGATTTTTGGAAGTACCAACCGGTTTTTGCTATCAAAGACTTACTCATGGGGGAGGCTACATACTCCATGGGCTTAATGCAGTATTTTTAGATGGTAAATGGTACAGACTAGATGCTAGAGGTAACAGGGAGGATGTGGATGCCCAGTTTTCAGTTGGTATGGAAAAGCTTGCATTTCCAGTTTCGAAAGAAGGTGAAGTGGATTATCTGGGAATATACAGCGAACCTGTTGAATCAGTTATAACTGCTTTTAATGGTGCTGAAACAGTCGATGAACTTATGGAAAAGATTCCAGATAGGCTAATCTAGAACAGCATCTAAAAAATTTATTAAGTTAACTAATTTCATTAAAAAGAATAAGAAAATTATTTTAATGTATTAAAATAAGTTATAGTCCCTTATCTGCCGTGTTCGTGTCTAATTTCTGACCATTCTTTATGTTTAAGCTGTGATCCTATCCTGATAAGTTCATCTTGAGATTTATACTCTTCATCGGGAAGAGTTTCTAAAGCACTGATTACATCTGCGCCAGCGCCGTTAATTTTGGCGTGTTTAATTAATTCAGGTTTTTTAGCTGGATACTGTACACCACCTAAATAATTATAAACGGCTTCAGGGCTCATTCCTGCCATTATATCACTCCTTTAATCATTTTTAATTGGATTGTTGGTTGGATTACATGCTATTTAAACAGCTCAGTCATATGCCACAGTATTGTTCAATTCAGTTTATATTCTCAGGAATTGGGATTGTCTAATTTTATTACTTATTGGAACTGCCGTCTTTTTACTGAGGTGCAATAATTGAAATTCTGGGGCATATAACAGCTTTTTTGTAGGTATTAAAAGCTGGGTCTTTTTGTCTTTTAATATCAACTCATATCTGATCAATATTTCCTCAAGGTCACGAATTATATCATCATTATATTCATGCAAGCGTTCCATTAATTTTGTTCTGAATATAAAAGTTGCAACACCTGAATATTTATTATATCTCAATATTTCATACGTAGCCTTGATTACAGATTCCCTTTTTGTCATAGGATGTCTCATGTACTTATTTATGATCATCATGTGATAAATAATATTACTATTTAATGTTCATGTATGATCCTATGCATGAATTATTCTTTATATTAAATCGTAGTGTTTGAAAAACTACGTTTTTCAACCGCAAAAATAGAAAATTTTTGCATGTTTGAAAAATCTATGATTTTTCACAAAAAATTTTTAATTTTGATGTGAAATTTCTGATTTTATAACCTTCCGGACATGAACGTTTAAAAAAAGCATAAGCAAACTCATATGAAATAATCATTAATTGGATTAATAGGTTTAAATTAGGTTTATTTTAACTTCAATATAGCAAATACGTTGAATAGTGTGTTTTAATATTATATTAAATTATAGAGACGTTTTAAAATTTAAAATATCATCCATGCTGCGGTTTTCTTTAGGAAGAATTATGGTACCTTCATCTACATCACCAAACTCCATAAATTCTCCATACATGTAAAATACGCCTGTTATAGCAAGCAGTGCAGCGTCCAGTTCATGTTCGCTGATATTTTCTGGTAATTCAAAATATTTTGTTAAATCATTATGTAAATCGGAAAAACCTAAAATTTTTTGAATAGTCCTTGGATGGGATTCTAAGACAGTATATTGATTTCTAAGTTTCTCTGCTATTTTAATGCCTCTTTCTGTAAGCATTCTCATCCCGCGGAATGTAAGGGGCAATGTTCTTCCATATTTGCGCATTCCAACTTCTGCTTCCCTAAAATGCCCTCCCTCTTTACTGCAGCTGCAGTCTTTACTCAGGCAGCATCTGCCCTTTGGAAGTGATAGTGGAGCATCAATCACAATTAAAGATGGATTTTTCTCCTGGATATAACTTAAAATATCTTCATTTCCAAAAAGAGTGTTAAACTCAAGATTATGTAAATCTAAAAAGCAGACTCCTGTTGGATTTTCGGGTTTTCCTGATAGATCTATTCCAATGATTTTCATATTATTCAGAACTGTGTAATCAAACATTAGCATGACTGAAAAGCAAATTCTAAGAAATTTAACGTTTAATCTGAAAAAATGGTTTGTATTAAATTAAATTAATATGTTTCACGATGAATAAAATCTTCAATTTCTTCTCTTGGTGGAGGAATGGGCTTTTCATCAGGATAACCTACCGTAATTATTGCTACGGGCCTTACATCGTCTGGAATTCCTAACAAAGATGAAACTGAATCTTCATCAAAGGCTCCATTCCAGCAAGCTCCGAGTCCAAGATCATGAATCATAAGGAGCATGTTTTGAGCTGCACATGCTGCATCCTGTATGCAGTAAAGTTCCTGCCCTCTCTCGCCATATGTAGTACTTGATTTTCGCTTATAAGCACACATTACCAGCACCACAGGGGCTTCTGCAATGAACTCCCTTATGTAACATGCAACTGCAAGTTGAGATTTTATCTCAGGGTCTTTTACAACTATAACTTCCCAGCTTTGTAAATTTCCAGCAGAGGGAGCCCATATACCTGCTTCAATTATTTTATTTATAAGCTCATTATCAATTTCTTCATCTTTATACTTCCTTATACTTCTCCTATTCCGTATAGCTTCATATAAGTCCATATTATCACAACATTACCTTTTTAATAGATTAAAGGTTTAATGGTATTAATTTGTAAATTATGTTTAATATAGTATAAGATAATTTTTAGCATGTACTCTTGAAACTTGATTATTTAGCAGTTAAATGGAATTTTATCTTCTGTAAATTTTCGTGGTGTAATATTTCTTAAAACCAATCTTTTTATAAACTGGATATCCCATTTCACTTGCCTGTAAAATAGAAATGCGGTATCCCCTATTTTTTGCTTCATTTAACAGGTAATAAACCATAGTTTTAGCTATACCCTTTCTTCGAGCCTTAGGGATCGTCCCAATATAAAATAAACCTGCAGCCCCTTCACCATCAAAAAGTACACCTGTAGCTACGGGATTTCCATTTAGAAATCCTAGATAATAATGAGAAATAGGGCTTTCAAGTCCAGCATTAATAAAATATTTTTTATAAGACTGAATTATTTCTGGAAATCCAAAGCTTTTTACCAGAATATCGGTCCATATTTTCAGTTCATCTAAATTAAGAACTTCTTTTATCTTCAAACCTTCTGGAAAGTTAAAATTTTTATGTATATTTTCAAGATTAACTGCCATGGCGTTCCAATCCTCTTTATGTGTAAAACCGTAATCTTTCAGGAGGTTTTGCAGGTTTGCAGGATGTGATTTGGGTGTGATGTACCATGAAGCAGATATATTTAACTTTTTAATCCTTGAGAATATCTGCTCAATACTTGTAGATAAATCCGATTCATCGAAATTTGCCATGAAAATGCGGCTGAACCAGTTTTTTGTGAATATATATTTAATTTTAGGGGTATCACAGACTTCATCACCATTTAAACGCCCTAAATTAATAAAAAACTCTGCAGTATTGTATTCAATCAAACTGGATATTTCCTGATGAGTTTCCATATCATCACGCAAAATTAATTAACTTATTCAATTCGGGCATCTATTACAACGTGGTAAACGCCGGGAGAATATTTTTTTATAATTCGTTTATTTAATATTTCCACATTGCGCCCATTTGCAGCGTCGATTATCCTTTGAGGGGGCCTTTCAAATTTTAACTTATCTGGCACTGATTCATGGTAGTGGATAACGCCTCCTGGTTTCACGATGTCTACTGCTTTATCAAGATATTCATGTGTATTCCCAATGTAGCCCATTAAAACTCTATCTGCGAAATTTCTGGGGGCAAATTCTCTGCAATCACCTAATATTGGTTCTATTACATCTTCAACTTTGTTAAGCATGATGTTTTCCTTTAAATAGCCATATGACACTGGATTTATTTCTAAGGAATAAATTTTGGCAGGATTGGAATGTACAGCTATTGGTATTGAAAAATATCCAATTCCAGCGAACATATCAACAATGATTTCGCCATCTTCAGCCAGAGTTGACATCCTTTTCCTTTCTCCTGTGTTTCCCTTAGACCACATTATTTTGGCAACATCTAACTTGAAAAAACAGTGATTTTCCCTGTGAATTGTTTCTGTGTTATCTCCAACAAGTATTTCAACTTCTGGTTCCCTTTTATGGCCATTTATACGTCCTAATTTAACTATGCGTTTGACTTCTGGTAAATCTAGTAGTTCCTGTAAATTATCCGGTTCATTTTTTAAAACAAGGATATCTCCGATGACTTTGCCTTTCATAGATATAATATTTTCATAATCTATTTAAAATATTATGGTAATTTGTAAACGCTTCAAAAAGATCGTATGAAATTGTAAAAATATTGTATATTTTAAATAAAAATAAGTGTATAGTTGCCTATTTAATAAAAATCTTAAACAAAATAGATATATTCTTTTAATTTTACTTAATAAAACATGTTCTAAGATTTTCCAAAAAATAGTATTCGTATTTTCCAAATAGTTCCTAATTTGGTAGTATAATTCAGATCAGGGCAAAAAGAATAACTATTAAAATAGACAAAAGTTATTGCTAATTAATGGGGAGATCCAAAAATGAGTGTAGTAGATAAACAGAAAATCATGGATATCTTAGATAAATATGATAAAAACGATATAACCATCGCGACACTGGGAAGCCATACATCTTTACATATACTTAAAGGAGCAAAAGAAGAAGGTTTCAGGACCGCTGTAGTATGTGAAAAAGGACGTGAAGTTCCATATCAAAGATTCGGAGTTGCTGATGAGTTTATAATTGTAGACAAATTCAGCGATATAGTGAACGAAGATGTGCAACAAAAATTGCATGATTTAAACAGTATTATTGTTCCTCACGGTTCTTTTATAGCTTATGCAGGACTTGATCGTGTTGAAAACGATTTTTATGTCCCTATGTTTGGAAACAGATCTATTTTAAGGTGGGAAGCTGAAAGAGACCTAGAAAGAAAACTTTTATCTGAATCAAACATAAGGATACCTAAAAAATTTGAAAGCAGTACAGACATCGATAGAACTGTAATGGTAAAATTCCCAGGGGCAAGAGGTGGAAAAGGATACTTCGTTGCATCATCACCTGAAGAATTCAATAAAAAGATCGCGGCTATGATAGACAGGGAATGGATTACAGAGGAAGATGTAGAAAAGGCACACATTGAAGAATATGTTTTAGGTTGTAATTACTGCATACATTTCTTTTATTCTGCATTAAAGGACGAAGTTGAAGTTTTAGGTATGGACAGCAGGTATGAGTCCCAAATCGATGGTCTAGTCCGAGTTCCTGCTAAAGACCAGCTTGATATCGGTGCAGATCCATCTTATGTTATAACAGGTAATCACCCTGTAGTTATGAGGGAATCATTACTCACGCAGGTATTTGATATAGGCGATAATCTTGTTAAGGCTGCTAAAAAGTTAGTTAAACCTGGAATGAACGGACCTTTCTGTCTGCAGACTCTATGCAATGACAATCTTGAAATTGTTGTATTTGAAATGAGTGCAAGGATAGATGGGGGAACAAACACCTTTATGAACTCATCACCATACAGCTACATCATGTTCGGTGAAATGATGAGTATGGGGCGTAGAGTTGCACGCGAAATTAAAAATGCAGTAGAAGAAGATAAATTAGATGTAGTCATCACATAGATATGACTATTTTTTCTATTATTTACTTTTTAAATTAGATATTATTCGTTGAATTCTCTTTTTTATTTATTTTTTGGTTTAAGCTAAAGAACTAGTTTGATAATAGTTGGTAAATTATTAGTTTATAAAATAAAAATTATTTTTTGTAGTTTAATAATTGAAATTTTTATTTTAATGATATTTGGACACTAATCTCTATTTTGGAGAGATTTATGCATAATTTATGCTTAATTTGCGCATAATATCTTATATTATTGACTCAGATAGTATTTTGGGATGATATTTTGCTTATTAAATAATTATCCCTGAAATAAAAAATAAATGAGGTGAAATATATGAAAAAACAGGCAAAAATATTTTCAATCACAGCTATTTTTGTTTTAGCAGTATTCGGGGGCGTTACAGCTTCCAATACTCAATTAATTCCTACTTCCTCGGCTGCTGTATATGCTGCACCTACTAAAATTCCAGAATCAAACATTGATCCAGATGAAAGTGTTTATCCGGTTAAAAAAGTATATCATGTGGGTGATGTGTTAACATTTACTATTAAAGTAACTAATGCTGGCCCGGATACAGCAACAAATTTAAGTATAACTGATAGTATTCATCCCGAGCTGAAGTTTTTATCAGCCACAGGTTCATATTATTATAATTCTGGAAACTTGAAATGGCGCCTCCCAAATTTAAAGAAAGGAGAATCAAGAACTATTAGTTATAAAGTTAAAATATTAAAGTCAGCAGCAGGAACTACTGTGACTGATAAAGCCGAAGCATGGGTTACTGGACTTCCTAATCACATTGACGCAAATATCATCTGGATAAATGTAGCAAAAACATCAAACAGTTCAGATAATAACAGCTCAGCTGATACAATACCGCTACAGCACACAGGATTACCTGTTGCTGGACTTACACTGGCGTTAATGGCAGTATTGGGCGGATTAACAATGTCAAAAAGGAAAAATTAATTTTTGGGATTAATTATCCCAATTTTGCTTTTAAATTAATCTATAGTAATTTAATTATATTTTAAATTGCTATTGTATGTGTAAAGTTTTTTCAATCAATGAAAAAGTCATATATCTCTGCAGTGTGTTGTTTTCATCGTAATTAAAGTTCAGGCTGTAAAGAGTGTTATTTTTTATAAGGAGCAGGTCTACTCCTGCAATATTGCTGGTGCTGTTGTAATCAATTTCAATGGCTGGAACTCCATCTACAGTTAAATTTGTCTCTGAGGTGATTGTGCAGTTAGCTTTTTGAATGGAAGCTTTTTCTACATTAACTTGATCTTGTAATGACATTGCTGCAGGGCCTTTGCTTATAATTAAATAATCTGATTGGGTTCCAGTATTATTAACGCCGTTTAACGCTGCAACTACAGTAAGATCATTTCCTGTACCAAAAGGATGTGTATTTCCAGTATTATTCACAGCAACTAACTCTCCAATATAACTGAATGAAATTCCGTTCTGATCATATGTTATATTATTATTGCTGGCACCTGCAATTGCCATTGATGTGCCAAAGATACCTGCAATTATTATAAAAAGAATTACCAGTGTAATTCTGATTTTTTCTATATAATTTTTTTGAGAATTTTTTATTAGTTTAGTTGTTATAATCTTACCTAAAATTCCACCTAAAATTCCCATAATGAAGAAAACGATGAAAATGGAGATAGCACTTAAACCAAAAAGTGAGAATACCAAAACGGGTAAAATCCCTATCATTCCTCCATTAAATGCACTCTGTAAATAACTGCTGTTTGAAATCCAGCATGCTAGAATGTTACCTATTACAATTGGCACTATAATTGCAAAAATAAGTGTAGATGTGACTGTAGGTACATCTAAAGGCTTATACAAGCCCAATAGAACTATCAGCATTGCGATGAAAAACATCAATCCTGAAAAAGCAAGGGCACCGACAAAAATAGCCTGTATATTAGATTTATTTTCTCCTGCTTTTGTTTTTTGAATCCTTATATTTTCTTCAGGGGATTCTTTGAAATTATATCCGCAAACTAAACATTTTATAGAATTATCATCATATTCAATACCGCAATTGGGGCATTTAACCATTATAACTCGCCTCTATGTATCCTTTTTTTATAATTTATTATTAAAATAATTATAATATCCATCAATCTGGTTTTACATAGGCTTTAAGTTATTTATAAGTATATGGACTGGTTTTCATAGGGGGTGGCATATATCATTTATACGGCTTAAATTAGATTTAAAATTATTATTTAGTTATTTAGCGCTTAATAATTTTTTTTCTATAATTATAATATATAATAAAGATTATTTTTTATATTTAATGTTTATGGAATCATATTTACAAATTATAGCTATTTATACAGTTCTTTTATACTTAAAAGTCATTATTTGATTTTTTAATCATGAAAAAAAGTGATTTAATCTTATTAATTTATAAAAAAGCTTTGGAATAACGCCAAACCTTTTATAACGATCATAAGATAAATAGTTACTGTAATAAAGCATATGAATTCAGTAACAAAGTATTATAATGTGTATATGCAATTAATTAATCATTTAGTTCAACTCAAGGTGGTGGAAAGGCTAAATGAAATTAATTACCAATAAAAAAATTCTAATATTGATAATATTTTTAAGCTTTGCTTTGATTTTAGGTCTAAGTGCTAACACACTTGCTGCAGCTGGTGGCAGTACCATTTATGTTAGTTCCTCGGGGGATGATGCTAATGATGGTCTCACATTGTCAACAGCTAAAAAGACTATAAAAAATGCAACGGATACGGTGAATGCCGGCGGAACTGTGATTATTGCAGATGGAACTTACAGCGGAACAGGCAACAGCAATATGGCCATAAGTAAAAGCATGATTATTAAAGGAAGCAGTCAAAGTGGGACTATTCTTGATGGTTCAAATTCCTCACGGATATTCACTGTTAACCCTGGCTGTACTGTAACAGTTAAAGATCTAACTATTACTGGTGGTAAGGAGTACTTGGGAGCAGGTATATTAGACCTGGGTTATTTAACTGTTATTAACTGTAAATTCACCAAGTGTACAACCTCTACGGCTTTTATGTGTGGTGGTTCTGCAATCTGCAGTGGTGATTATGGCACATTAAATATTCAAGATTCAGTTTTCACAGGCAATGATGCAAGGGCCAGTTCTACTGCAGGAGGTACTATCTGCACAAATGGAACAACCACCATTGACAACTGTGACTTCATAGGCAACTACGCTGCTAATGGTGCTGCAGTTTGTTTACTCATCGGAGATATAAATATGAATGACTGCAGGTTTGTAAACAACGAAGCTAGCACTGGAGGTGTATTATGGATATATTCTCGTAATAGTGTTATTAATGTACACAACAGTGCTTTTATAAACAACACAGCTAGAAAGGAAGCATCTGCGAATAACATTAACAACAGTTTCGGTAGTTATTTAGACGTCACTGATAACTGGTGGGGTTCCAATGAGGGCCCTAATGGAATTTTAGGCACTATAAATAAGGGTTCTTCATGGATTTATATGAATTCAAGCGTTAACACCAGTAATGCTAAATATCTGGACCAAATTGATGTACGGGCAGATTTCAACAACATCTACCACAACGACACCAATACAACCACTACTGAAAACGTGGGATCTATACTTGATGGCTTTTATACAGATTTCAGCTCAGATTTGGGAACATTAAGTCCAGTTCAGGCTATAATTGGTGGTGGTATTGCTAAATCAGTGTTTACAGCAGATAAGTGTGGAACAGGCAACATAACTGCTCAGTTTAACAGTCAAACACTAAATAATAGCATAGCCGTTGAACCCGTAGAGACCAAATTAATAACTAGCAACACTTCAGGTTATAACGGAAGAATAGTAAACTTAACAGCTAAATTATCAACCCAAAGCGGTAGCTTACTTTCTGGTAAAAATATCACATTTAAAGTAAACGGGACCAGTGTAGGCAGTGCAATCACAGATGCTGATGGAACTGCTGCTTTAGAATATAACATCACACAAACTCAAGGGAACTACAATATAACTGCTGATTTTGCAGGCGATAGCACATGTTTGGCAAACAGCAGTAACGGAACACTAACAGTCAATGTTTTAACCACCATACTTGTGGTTAATAATGTTTCGACTTATAATGGAAAAACAGTTAGTTTAAATGCCAATTTAACTGACCAGAATGGAGATCCTGCGGTGGGTAAGAATGTTATTTTCAAAATAAATGGGGCTGATGTTGGTAATGCAACCACCAATGAAAACGGAACTGCATCTTTAAATTACACAGTTACTCAAACGGAAGGTAATTACAGCATAACTGCTGGCTTCGCAGGGGATTATGTTTATGTTGCTAGTACAGGCACTGGAGACTTAAAAGTAAACGTTATCAATACAAATATCATTGTTAACGATATTAAATCCCTCAACGGTAAAACAGTTAACTTAACAGCTAACTTAACAGATATAAAGGGAACCCCACTTGCAGGTAAAACAATTACCTTCAATTTAAATGGAGATATTGCAGGTACTGCAGTTACAGGTGCAAATGGAATTGCCACACTAAACTACAAACTCAACAAATCTGGAAATTACTCAATAACTGCTGATTTCGCCGGTGATTATGTTTATGTGGCTAGCAGGGGTACTGGAGGAGCCGAGGTTACTCCAGTTGCAGATCTTTACTTAAACTCTAAAATAAGCAGCAAAGGCATAAAAGCAGGCGATAAATTCGTTATAATCTACAAGCTTGGAAATAAGGGACTTGACACAGCTAAGGATGTAACGATAATATTTAAACTACCTGAAGGTTTAGAATTCCAGGATATAGCTATCGACAGTGGAAACTGGACTTACAACAGCACAACAAGAACAGTAACATGGATCTTAAAGTTAGTACCTGTAGGAGACCCTTATCTGTTCCTCTCTGTTAGAGCAGCAGATGGTGGAACTTACACCATAACCCCAAAAATGACTTCGTCCACTTACAACCTGAATACGGGCAGTAATGGTGCCATAACAATGCAGGTGCAGTCCAACAACAGCTCTACCACAAATTCAACTGTAATAGGTGCACTGACTACAATCGGCATGCAAAAAACAGGATTTCCACTAAACTACATAATACTTGCGGTATTAATAGTTCTTGGAGGTCTTGGAGTATCTAAAAGGAAATAGAACATATTTCCATTTTTCTTATTTTTCTTAAATTGAATAGGTTACACAGGATTAGATACAATCTGTAAGTTACATTTAAAATTTTAAAACAAATTTCTCAGGTAGATATTTGGCAGGGTTAGGGATAGTTTTAATAGTGAATGACGTAACTTTTTAAACTTATAAATTTTAGGTCAATAATTAAATTTACTCTATTTAACTTGAAGAAAATCTCGAAGAGATTTTCTGAACCCCGAAAAAATTTTTTATTTTTTCGGAGGTTGAAGAAAAATTCTATGAATTTTTCGAAACCCCAAAATTTTTTAACAAAAATTTTGATGGTTCAAAGCACAACACAAATTATCTTTTAAATAGCTTCAAAAGTATTTGGTCATTCACTATAAAAAAATTATAGAATTGAAACCTGAATTTTGTAGAAAAGTTTAAAAATTATTACTTACAATATGATCTAAATAAACTTATAATCTGTTTTGGAGTCTTTAGTTTTCTAAAAAGATTTAAATAGTTTTATAACTTCGTTATAATTATAGTAAAACCTAAATATTATTAAAAATTATTTAATAATAAATAAGATATGCTTTAAATTTTAATTTTAAGTTTACCTCACACGCTTTAATTTTCATTTATATACTATAAATGTCAATTTTATGGGCAAAGAATAATGAAATTGATTTATTAGGAGAATAGATTATAAATAAGAGGTTTAAATTTGGAATTAACAGAAGTTAAAACAAGCAATCTTTATATAATATGAACTCCAATATTAGGAAACAGGAAACTATTTTTATTTAAATTTTGTATTTTTTTGAGGTGTATTCATGAATGATGAAAACAAATTAAAAGGCACTACAACTGTTGGTTTAAAATGTAAAGACGGGGTTGTTTTTGCTACCGAAAGAAGGGCCACAATGGGTAATTTAATAGCTCACAAAGGCACTAAAAAAATTTTTAAAATTGACGATCATTTAGGGGCCACCATAGCCGGAGGCGTAGGCGATGCCCAGAGTTTAATGAAATATATAAGTGCGGAAGTAGCCTTATATAGACTTAGAAACGGCGCAAGAATAAGCGTTGAATCCGCTGCAACTTTAACAGCAAACATATTACATTCATCAAGGTTTTATCCATTCTATGTTCAAACTTTACTTGGAGGAGTAGATGATAATGGACCAGCATTATTCTCATTAGACCCTGCAGGTGGAGTAATAGGAGACAATGTTATTTCAACTGGATCAGGTTCACCATTTGCTTATGGGGTTCTTGAAGACAGGTATAATGAAGATTTAGATGTTGAAGAAGGAGTTGAAGTTGCTATTAGAGCAATACAATCTGCAATGGAAAGAGATGCATTTTCAGGTAATGGAATCTTAGTTGCGACTGTAACCGAAGAAGGTTTTAAAATGTTACCTGAAGAAGAGGTAGAAAGTAAATTAAGGAAATAAATTAACTTTTTTTCGCCCCAAAATTAATATTTACATGAATTTATTATTATTAAATTTATTAAATCTGTAAACTTAGTTTACGGTATTTTCTATTTTTTAGAAGTGGTTTTATGGGTTCAGAGATTCAAGAAATTAAAAATACGATAGTACAAAGATTACCATCAAGAGTACAAGTAGCGAAGGTAGAGTTTGAAGGTCCGGAGGTTGTAATTTATACTAAAAACCCCGAGATCATAACCGAAAATGGAGGACTTATAAGGGATCTTGCAAAGGATATAAGAAAGAGAATAATTATCCGTTCCGACCGTTCTGTACTTGCAGAACCTGAGAAGGCTATTGAAAAGATCCACGAAATAGTTCCAGAAGAGGCTAAAATAACCAATATTTCTTTTGATGATGTTACATGTGAAGTTATAATAGAGGCAAGAAAACCAGGCCTTGTAATAGGTAAGTATGGTACTACCTCAAGAGAGATAGTTAAAGGGACTGGTTGGGCTCCTAAAATACTTAGAACACCTCCTATATCTTCTGAAGTTATACAGAGGGTAAGGAGAACATTGAGAAAAAACAGTAAAGAGCGAAAGCA